>SYAA01000012.1 GCA_005789055.1 Actinomycetota bacterium | reverse complement strand
GCCGGTAGTAGCCGGTCCCGGTCGGTCTCAGTCCAAGTCGGCCAGGGTGACCTCGACGCCGCCGACGATGTCGGTGCTCAGGTTGTAGATGTAGGCGCCGACGGTGGCCATCGCGGTCAACAGCACGATGTTGACCAAACCGATCAGAGCAGCACCGCCGAAGATCGTGCCCGCCGACACCAGATCACCGCCGCCGCCGCTGCCGGTGGTCAACAGATCGCCGACGTTGCTGTTGAGCTTGCTCCACACGCCCATGGCGCCGAGCACGAGATAGAGAAACGCCACCGCGATCATCCAGACGAAGAACAGCGCCGCGTTGAGCAGCAGCGACACTTTCAGCGCGCTCCACGGATCGATGCGCCGGATCTGCATCGTGGCACGGACAGGTCCGCGGGAGCGCCCACCCACTGTGAACCGCGGCGGCGCCGCGGTCGCGGGGTTGCGCGGCGGCGGCGGTTTGGGTGCGGGGACCGACAGGTCGGGGAGCTCGCTGGGAAGTGCTTCCGGAGGGGTGGCGTGTCGTTCGGTCCGCAACTCGGTGCGGACCGGTTCCGGGTCGGGCCGCTGCGCCAGCGGACTCATCGCGGAAAGATCCGGCGCCGCGACACCGGTGACGTAGCGACTCGCCCTGGGATCGGCCCCGCGCCCGGTCGGACTCGTGGCCACCCGCGGGGGGGCGACATCGTCGCGGGCGCGACCCGGGTTCTGCCAGGGCGGGATATCCCCGCGGCCGTCTCCTGCTGACGGGCGACCAGCCGACCCGGGCTCGTTCGGTGAACTCACCACTGCTCCTTCGTTCGCACGGCGGCGGTGGCGCGGTGCCTACGCCTCGGGCTCCAGGGCCGGGCCGTCGTCGTCGGCGCCGTCCTGTTCCTCGGCGTTGCGGGCAATGGCTAACAGCGTGGTGCCCTCACCCAGGTTCATCAAGCGAACGCCCTTGGTCTGGCGCCCGGCCTTGCGGACCTGGCGTGCCGCGGTCCGGATCACCCCGCCACCGGAGGTGATCGCGTACAACTCGCTGTCTTCGTCAACCACGACAGCGCCAACCAGACTGCCACGGCGGGTGTCGTACTGGATGGTCAGGATGCCTTTGCCACCTCGGCCCTGGGCGGAGTACTCCTCGATCGCGGTGCGCTTGGCATACCCGCCGGCCGTTGCCACCAGCAGAAATGTGCCTTCCCGCACCACGTTGAGGGACAGCAGTTGGTCGTCGGCATTGAAGCGCATGCCCTGCACGCCCGAGGTTGCCCGGCCCATCGGCCGCAATGCGTCGTCGGTGGCCGAGAAGCGAATCGACTGACCCTTGGCGCTCACCAGCAACAGGTCGTCGTCGGCTGAGCACAGAATCGCACCGACCAGTTCGTCACCCTCCCGCAGATTGACCGCCACGATGCCGCCACTGCGATTGGAGTCGAAGTCGCTGAGCCGCGACTTCTTCACCAACCCGTTGCGGGTGGCCAACACCAGATACGGCGCGTCCTCGTAACTCTTGATCTGAATGACCTGGGCAATGCGCTCATCGGGTTGGAACGCCAGCAGATTGGCAACGTGCTGCCCGCGCGCAGCGCGCAGCGCCTCCGGCAGTTCATACGCCTTCGTGCGATACACCCGGCCCTGGGTGGTGAAGAACAGGATCCAGTCGTGAGTTGAGCAGACGAAGAAGTGCCGCACGATGTCGTCCTGCTTGAGAGCCGCGCCCTGCACCCCTTTACCGCCCCGTTTCTGGCTGCGGTAGAGGTCGGTCTTGGTGCGCTTGGCGTAGCCGGTCTCGGTGATCGTGACGACGATGTCCTCACGGGCGATCAAGTCTTCGTCGGCGACGTCACCCTCGGCGGCGATGATCCGGGTGCGCCGGTCGTCTCCGTACTTCTCCACGATCTCGGCGAGTTCGTCGTGCACGATAGAGCGCTGGCGCTCCGGCTTGGCCAGGATGTCCTCGAGGTCGGCGATTTCGGCTTCGATCTTGGCCAGGTCCTCGACGATCCGCTGGCGCTCCAGTGCCGCCAGCCGGCGCAATTGCATGTCGAGGATCGCCTGCGCCTGGATCTCATCGATATCGAGCAGCTCAATCAATCCGGTACGGGCAATATCAACGGTCTGCGAAGCCCGGATCAGCGCGATGACTTCATCGAGTGCATCGAGTGCCTTGACCAGACCGCGCAGGATATGAGCGCGCTCATTGGCCTTGCGCAGCCGGTAGGTGGTGCGGCGGCCGATGACGTCGAGTTGATGGTTGACGTAGTAGCGGATCAGCTGATCGAGCCGCAGGGTCCGCGGAACTCCGTCGACGATAGCCAGCATGTTGGCGCCAAAACTGGTCTGCAACTGGGTGTGCTTGTAGAGGTTGTTCAACACCACCTTGGCGACCGCATCACGCTTGATCTCCACAACGATCCGCAAGCCCACCCGATCGCTGGACTGGTCCTCGATGTTGGAGATTCCGCTCATCTTGCCGTCGCGGACCTGGTCGGCGATCGAGGTGATGAAGTTGTCGTGATTCACCTGGTACGGAAGTTCGGTGATGACAATGGAGGTGCGGTTCCGGGAGTCCTCTTCGATCGCCACCACGCCGCGCATCCGGATCGAACCTCGGCCGGTGGTGTAGGCGTCGTTGATTCCCTGGTTGCCGACGATCAACCCCGAGGTGGGAAAGTCCGGGCCTTTGATCCGCTGGATCATCGCCGCGAGGGTGGTCTCTTCGTCGGCCTCGAAATTCTCCAGGCACCAGTACACGGCCTCGGCGAGCTCGCGCAGGGTGTGCGGCGGCATGTTGGTGGCCATGCCGACCG
>SYAA01000108.1 GCA_005789055.1 Actinomycetota bacterium | reverse complement strand
CCGTTGGCGGGGTTCTCCGACCCGCACGGCGCGGTGCACGCAGGTGCCCCGGGTGCCGGTGTTTCCGCCGGTGCTCATCGCCCGACATCTGCAGGTCGTCGGCGGGGACACCTGCGGGTTCTTCCAGACCCCTCCGATTGAGCAACGGCTAGGCTGGCGAAACACGAAAGTCCCCTCGCCACAGGAGTCCCGCCATGCCCAGGCCCGCCGATCAGGTGCGCCGCGTGATCAAGGCCTATGACGTCCGTGGCCTGGTCGGCGTCGACATCGACGAAGGCTTCGTGGCCGATGTCGGCGCGGCGTTCGCCCGGATGCTCCGGCAGGAGAACGCCGGCGCCGCCGGCCCGGTGGTCATCGGCCATGACATGCGCGACAGTTCGCCGGGCCTGGCAGATTCCTTCGCCGGGGGAGTCAACGGTCAGGGACTCGATGTGGTGCGCATCGGGCTGGCCTCGACCGACCAGTTGTATTTTGCCTCCGGCCTGTTGAACTGCCCGGGCGCAATGTTCACCGCTAGCCACAACCCGGCCGCCTACAACGGCATCAAACTGTGCCGGGCGAAGGCCAAGCCGGTGGGTTCCGACACCGGCCTGGCGCAGATCCGCGAGGAACTCATCGACGGGGTCCCGACGTATGACGGCGCCCGGGGAGAGACCCGCGATCAAGATGTGTTGGCCGACTACTCCGCGTTCCTGCGTTCGCTGGTCGACGTCAGCGCACTGCGACCCCTGCGGGTGGCCGTGGACGCCGGCAATGGGATGGCCGGCCACACCGCCCCGGCGGTGCTGGGAGCGATTCCGGGCCTGACCCTGCTACCGCTGTACTTTGAACTCGACGGAACCTTTCCCAACCATGAGGCCAATCCGCTGGAGCCGGCCAACCTGGTCGATCTGCAGCGGTACGTACTGGCGAGCGGGGCGGACATCGGCCTGGCATTCGACGGCGACGCCGACCGCTGTTTCGTCGTCGATGAGCGCGGCGACGCGGTGTCTCCGTCGGCGGTGACCGCGTTGGTCGCCGACCGCGAGCTGACCCGCGAGCCGGGCGCGACGGTGATCCACAACCTGATCACCTCGCGGGTGGTGCCCGAACTCATCGCGCAACGCCACGGAACCGCGGTGCGGTCGCGGGTCGGGCACTCCTATATCAAGGCGTTGATGGCGCAGACCGGCGCCATCTTCGGCGGGGAGCATTCGGCGCACTATTACTTCCGCGACTTCTGGGGTGCTGATTCCGGCATGCTGGCCGCCCTGCACGTCTTGGCCGCACTGGGAGAGCAGCCCCGGCCATTGTCTGAATTGATGAGCGGCTATCAGCGCTACGCGGCATCCGGAGAGTTGAATTACCGGGTGGACGATGCACCCGCGTGTGTCGATGCGGTCGTGAAATCCTTTCAACCGCAGACTGTTTCACTGGATCACCTCGATGGTGTCACCGTCGACCTGGGTGACGGGGCATGGTTCAATCTGCGCACGTCGAACACCGAGCCGCTGGTGCGGCTCAATGCCGAAGCCCGCACGGTCGCGGAGATCGACCGCATCGTTGCCCAGGCCGCCGAACAGATCGCCGCGCCGTGAGTTCGGCGCAGGCCACCGTCGACCTCGATGACACCGAGGGGCTGCTGGAGGCCGATCGCGATGGGTTCCTTCGTGCCTCGGCGCAGGCGGGTGCCCAGGTCCGGGCGACCGTCTCGGCTGTTGAGGAGGGCGCGCTGGAATCGGTCACCGGCGGTCAGCGGCCCCGCACGGTGATCTGGGTCGGCGCCCGCGGAGCGGCCGAGGCCGCAGGTGCGATGCTCACCGCGGCCCTCTCGGGATCGGCGGCTGAGCCCCTGGTGATCGTCGCCGACTCACCACCCTGGGTCGGCCCCCTGGACGTGCTGGTGGCCGCCGGCGACGATCCGAGCGACCCGGTGCTGGTGACCGCGGCCGCGACCGCCGCACGTCGCGGCGCCCGAGTGGTGGTGGCCGCGCCCTACGAGGGACCGCTGCGGGAAGCCACCGCCGGGCGCGCCGCGGTTCTGGCGCCGCGATTGAGCGTGCCGGAGGAGTTCGGCCTGTGCCGGTACCTGGCCGTCGGCCTGGCCACGCTGGCGGCGGTCGACCCGTCGGTGAGCACCGACCTCGCCGCCCTGGCCGACGAACTCGACGCCGAGGCGCTGCGCAACAGTGTCGGTCGCGACATGTTTACCAACCCGGCCAAGGCACTGGCCGAACGGATGTCCGGGCGTCACACCGTGCTTGCCGGTGACGGTCCGGGGACCCTGGCGCTGGCCCGGCACGGTGCGGCGGTGCTGTTGCGGGTGGCCGGTCACGCGGTCGCGGCCGCGGGCCTGGCCGACACCGTCGTCGCGATGCGCTCCGGCCGCGGCGCCGGATCGGGTGGTTTCGACGACCCGATGCAGGCGCTGTTCCACGACGCCGAGATCGACGGACCGCTCCCGGCCCGGCCCCGATTGCTGGCGGTGGTGCTGGCGCTGGCGGCCGAGCGGCAGCTGCTCACCGCGCGGCTGTCCGGAATCTCCGACCTTGACCTGGTGGGCGTCTCCGACGTCGGAGACGCCGGCACCATCCCGGCTGCCGGCCGGCCGGAACAGCAGCTGGCCACCCTGGCTCTGCGTCTGGAGATGTCAGCCGTATACCTGCGACTGGCCGGGGGATAGCGGCATCGTGCAGCTGTTACGCGGAGCAATTCGTACCTACGCCTGGGGGTCTCGCAGCGCGATCGCCGAGTTCACCGGCCGGCCGACCCCGACGGCCCACCCGGAGGCGGAGCTGTGGTTGGGCGCCCATCCCGGCGACCCGGCCCACCTGCAGGACAGCCCCGGCGGCGAGACATCACTGTCGGGAGCCATCGCTGCCGATCCGCAAGCCCAGCTCGGCACCGCGGTGCGGGACCGGTTCGGAGACGTGCTGCCCTTTCTGGTGAAGGTGCTCGCGGCCGACGAACCGTTGTCACTGCAGGCGCACCCGAGCGCGGAACAGGCCATCGACGGTTACCAGCGCGAGGACCGCCGCGGCGTGCCGCTGAATTCGCCGATGCGTAACTACCGCGATCGCAGCCACAAGCCGGAACTGCTCGTTGCGCTGTCGGACTTCGAGGCGCTGGCCGGCTTCCGGCCGGCCGCACGATCGGTTGACCTGATGCGCGCTCTTGAGGTTCCAGGTCTGGAACCGTTCATCGGGCTGCTCGAAGGCCAGGCCGATGCCCCCGGATTGCGTGCGCTGTTCACCACCTGGATCACCGCGCCGCAAGCCCAAATCGACTCGCTGATTCCGATAGTTCTTGAAGGTGCTGTCGCCTACATCCGTTCCGGCGCAAAGGAATTCGCCGCCGAATCCCGCGCCGTTCTGGAACTCGGCGAACGCTATCCCGGAGATGCGGGTGTGCTGGCCGCGCTGCTGCTCAATCGAATCAGCCTCAAAAGCGGGGAGGGCATCTTCCTGCCTGCCGGCAACCTGCACAGCTATCTGCAGGGCATGGCCATGGAAGTGATGGCCAACTCCGACAACGTCCTTCGCGGTGGGCTGACGCCGAAACACGTCGACGTGCCCGAACTACTTCGGGTGCTGGACTTCACGCCGGTGACCGACGCCCGGGTCAGAACCATTCGCGACGGCATCGAGTTGACCTACGACACCCCGACGGCGGAATTCGCCGGATCGGTTCTGACATTCGACGGTGAGCATCTCGGCCACGAGGTAGATGCCCCCTGCCGCCACGACGGCCCGCAGATCTTGGTGTGCACCGAGGGAGCGGTCGTCGTGCGCAGCAAGTCCGACGAAGTCCAGATGCAACGCGGGTCGGCGGCATGGGTGGCCGCCGACGACGGGCCGATCAGGGTCGAGGCGGCGCACCCGGCCCGACTGTTCCGCACCACGGTCGGAATCTGACCGTGCGGGCGACCCGCGTGCGGCGAGGCAGATCGGTCCGGGCCGAAGCAACCCGCCCGGGCGAGCAACTCCGGGACGCCGTGCTCGACGCCATGCGCGAGGAGTTGCTCACCAGGGACTGGCCGGCGATCAGGCTGTCCGATGTCGCCCGCACCGCCGGTGTCAGTCGGCAGAGCATCTACAACGAGTTCGGCTCCCGTCAGGGCCTGGCGAAGGGGTACGCGCTGCGACTGGCCGACCGGCTGGTGGATGCCGTCGGCGGGGCGATCGACGGCAGCGGCGGCGACGTCCATGCGGCGTTCCTGACCGGCTTCCGGGCGTTCTTCGCCGACTCCGCCGCCGACCCACTGGTGGTCTCGCTGCTGTCCGGTTCGGCCAAACCCGATCTGTTGCAGATCATCACCACCGACAGCGGGCCGATCATCACCCACTGCAGTCGACGACTCGCGGAGGCGTTCCTCGCGACGTGGGTGCACGCCGACGCCGAGGACGCCGGTGTGCTGGCCCGCGCGATCGTCCGGCTCGCGTTGAGTTACGTGTCGATGCCGCCGGAGGCCGATCACGATGTCGCCGCTGATCTGGCCCGGCTGATGACCCCGTT
>SYAA01000107.1 GCA_005789055.1 Actinomycetota bacterium | reverse complement strand
GCCAGGTAACTGCCGTGGGTGTACCAGAAGCCGGCAGTGGCGTTGAGGACGGCGAGCAGATTGACCGGGTAGAGCGGGAAGTCGGCGACGCCGTCGTACTGGAAAGCGATATCGACGGTGGACATTTCGGTACCGGTCGGGGTTGGTTGGCCGAATGTTGCGTCGAGGATCGGTACGGTGCCGAACATCGCCAGCCTTTCGAACAGCCCGCCGTTGGGTCGGTTGGGGTTGCCGATCAGGACGAAGTTGATGTTGGCCTGATCCTGCGCGGGCAGCTTGCTCAGCAGTGACTTCACATTGCCGGCCACCGTCGCACCCTGCGAATAGCCGAAGACCACAACCGGACTATCTGCACTCGGATTGTTATCCCCCACCAGATCGCTGGTCAGTTGGGCAACGCCACTGGCCACCGATTCATCGAGCTTGGCTCCGCCCAATCCGCCCCAGCCCTCCCAGGGAAACGGCCAGAACTGGGCGATGTAGGGCACCGGCACCGGCGTGCACACGCTGGCGCACGAGACGGTGGTCGGGCTGATGTAGTAGTCGACGGCGTTTTCCATGTAGCCGGGTACGTTCGCGGGGTTGGGCACCGCGGTCCCCGGCACGATCAGCGCCGTCGCGGTGAGCGTGATCGCCGCCGTGACACCGCCACTGGCCGCCGTCACGACCGCGCAGAGCGCGGCCGCAAGCGCAACCACCATGGCTCTTGCTACGGATCGGATGAGAATTCCCATGGGACGAATCCTGGCACGCGACTGCCGCCAGGGGAACTGGCGTCGCTCAGAGACGCTCAATGATCGTGACGTTCGCTGTGCCGCCGCCCTCGCACATGGTCTGCAAGCCGTAGCGAATCCCGTTGTCCCGCATGTGATAGAGCATGGTGGTCATGATTCGCGCGCCGGAACCCCCCAGCGGGTGACCCAGGGCGATGGCACCGCCGTTGGGGTTCAGCTTGTTCTCGTCAGCGCCGATCTCCTTGAGCCAGGCCATCGGCACCGGAGCGAATGCCTCGTTGACCTCGAACACGCCGATGTCGTCGACGCTCAAGCCGGACCGTTTCAGGACCTTCTGGGTGGCCGGAATCGGCGCGGACAGCATCATCACCGGGTCGGCACCCGCCAGACAGGCGGTATGCACCCGCGCAATCGGCTTGAGCCCCAACGACTTCGCTTTCTCCGCCGACATGAACAGCAGAGCGCCCGAGCCATCGGAAATCTGCGAGGAGTTGCCGGCGTGGATCACGCCGTCTTCGGAGAACGCCGGCTTGAGCTGACCCATCTTCTCAAGTGTGGTGCCGCGACGGATGCCCTCGTCTTTAAGCACGACATTGCCATCAGAATCTTTGATGCCGACAATCTGGTCATCGAATGCGCCGGAATCCTGCGCCTTGCCGGCTTTCTCGTGCGAGTCGAGGGAGAACTGGTCGAGCATCGTCCGGGTCAGGCCCCACTTGGTGGCCATCATCTCCGCGCCGATGCCCTGGTTGGGGGTGCGGTCGTAGCGGCTCTTGAAGTTGGCCGAGTAGGGGTTACCGCCGCTGGCCAGTGATGCCCCCATCGGAGTGCGCGACATCGATTCCACGCCGCCGGCGACAACGACGTCGTAATGTCCGGCCACCACTCCGGCGGCGGCGAAGTGCACCGACTGCTGACTGGATCCGCACTGGCGGTCGACGGTCACTCCGGGCACTGACTCCGGCCAGCCGGCGGTCAATACCGCCGTGCGCGCGATATCCAGCGCCTGCTCACCGGCCTGCATGACACAACCCCAGATGACGTCGTCGACGATCTCGGGATCAATCCCGGCCCGCTGCGCCAAACCATTGAGGACCTGCGCCGAAAGCTCAGCCGGGTGCACCCCGGACAGTCCGCCGTTGCGCTTGCCGACGGGGGCGCGCACAGCCTCCACAATTACCGCTTCTGCCATTGGGCTTCTCCTCACGTTTGAGATGGGATTGACCTCGATTGTGTCAGACCAACCAACTGCTCGGTCTAAACGGTTACAAATGCGAATCCCGAGACTACGCTCCCCGAGGGCCGATTAGAGTTACGGACATGAGTTCTGGAGCGCCACCTAAAAGAGATCCGCTAATGAAGTTCGTCAGCTGGTCCCAGAAGCACTTCGGAAAGACGATTTCTAAGTACGGTTACCGCTTGATGAGTCTCCGGGTGGGCGATGAAGAGGTCTACTTCCTCAACTTCGGTTACGAAGAAGATCCACCAATGGGTCTGCAGCTCAAACCCGAAGACGAGCCCGATCGCTACTCGATTCAGCTATACGACCGGACGGCGACCCAAGTCGATCTCACCGGCAAGCGGGTGCTTGAGGTCAGCTGCGGGCACGGTGGTGCGGCGTCGTACATCATGCGGTACCTCCACCCAGCGCGGTACACCGGACTGGACTACAACCAGGCCGGTATCGAGTACTGCAAGCGCAAGCACAAGGTCCCGGGGCTGGATTTCGTCCACGGCGACGCCGAGCACCTTCCCTTCCCGGACGGCTCGTTCGATGCCGTCATCAACGTCGAAGCAGCCCACCTCTACCCGAACTACCCGCGCTTCCTCGAAGAGGTCGTGCGGGTTCTGAAGCCCAGCGGCCACTTCCTCTATGCCGATCTCCGCGATCGGACCGAGGTGGCGGAGTGGGAGACCGAAATGAATAACAGCTCCCTGCGCAGGGTGGCTGAACGCAACATCGATGCCGATGTGCTTCGGGGACTGGAGAAGAAGTCACCCCGCGTCAATGCCCAGATCGAGATGATGACTCCCCGCGCGTTCCGTTGGATCGGCAAGCACATCGGAGGGTCAGAGGGCGGAGGCCTGCACAAAGAGGTTCAGGATGGACATCTTGACTATCGGATCTTCCACTTCGTAAAGAATTAAAGCTGGGCGTACGCACCCGGGACGCAACATCACCGGTCAACGTGTACCGGAACGTCGTCGTCCCAGGGTTGCCGAACCACCATGTCGGCGACATTGACGAATCCACTCTCAAACTGACCGGTGGCGGCATCGACGAGGCGGTAGCGCTGTGTCTGGATGTGGATCGGCTGCGCATCGAGCAACACCACCCGCACCTCACCCGGTTCGAACTGGCAACGGCGCTGCAGGGCGGCGATGAGTTGTTCGTTATGCAGGTGGCCGTCACCGAAGTTCCAGCCCAGCGCCGTGCTGCAAATACGCTCACCGTCGGTGACGGTGTACTCGTTCTCGTTGTGCGGGGCGATCGCCCGGTGCGCCAGAGTGAACAGTGCCTTGCCGTGGGTGTTGAATCCGCGGAACGCGTACCCCATGTACATCGGGATCTGCGCGGCTTCCTTACTGCCGTAGAACTTCTCCAACTGGGCGGCCGGCATGTTGGCGACG
>SYAA01000106.1 GCA_005789055.1 Actinomycetota bacterium | reverse complement strand
GGGCTGGCCGGATTTCAGACCCGCTACCCCAATCAACTCTCCGGCGGCCAACGCCAACGGATGGCACTGGCGCGCGCACTGGCGGTGGATCCGCAGGTTTTGCTGCTCGACGAACCGTTCGGTGCTCTTGATGCCAAGGTCCGCGAGGACCTTCGCGCATGGTTGCGGCGGCTACATGACGAGGTGCATGTCACCACCGTGCTCGTCACCCACGACCAGTCCGAGGCCCTCGACGTGGCAGACCGCATCGCGGTGCTGAACAAGGGACGTATCGAACAGGTCGGTACCCCGGCGGAGGTCTACGACAGTCCCGCCAACCCATTCGTGATGTCGTTCCTGGGAACTGTCTCCTCGCTCAACGGAATCTTGGTGCGCCCGCACGACATTCGGGTCGGCCGTACTCCGGAGATGGTGATTGCGGCCGGCGACGGCACCGCGGAGAGCACCGGTGTGACTCGCGCCACCATCGAACGGGTGGTCCATCTCGGGTTCGAGGTGCGGGTCGAACTGATCAGCGCGACTACCGGCGCGCCCTTCGTCGCGCAGATCACCCGCGGTGACGCCGAGGCGCTGGCCCTGCGGGACGGCGACACCGTCTACGTGCGGGCCACCAGGATCCCGCCGGTCGCCGGTGTGCAGCAGCAGGAGACCTAGCAACGTCGGCGTGCTCTACAGTGGGGCCTCGGCAGTCGAGCGGGGAAGGGACACGCAATGAGTGCACCGCGCTACCGGATTATGGTTGGTGCGCTCATCATCGCGGTGACCGTGCTCGGGTCCTGCACTAAGACGGTGACACCGGGCAAGCCGGCACCGGCAACCACGGGGGAGCAGACCTTGACGGACGGCAACGGCGGCCAAGGCGGCCAGGGCGGCCAGGGCGGCCAGGGCGGCCAGGGCGGCCAGGGCGGCCAGGGCGGCCAGGGCGGCAAGGGTGGCAAGGGCGGTCTCGGCGGTGCTGATGGCGCCGATGGCGCTGATGGTGCTGATGGCGCCGACGGCGCATCCGGCTGACCCGGGGACGGCTACGCCGCGAGGCGCCCGGTGACGGCCTGGTCGAAACGGTCCAGAACCGTGGCGGCGACCAGACGATGGGCGCCCAGTGGCTGAGCCAGCGTCAAGCCCTGCGCTGAGGCGATCGCCGCGATCCGATCAGTGATGCGCCCGTGCGCGACGAACCACGGCGCCAGAGTTACCTGCTTCGCACCGAGTTCACGAAGTTCCTCGATGCCGGACTCCACCGACGGTGCCGGTCCGGTGGCGTAGGCGACTCGCACGCCGGCCCACCGGGACCGGTGAGCCAGGGCCTCAGCGAGAGTGTCGGTGGCCGCATTGGCCTCGCTGTGAGATGAGCCGACCGCCACCACCAGGACGCCGGTGTCGCGGCGGTCGCACTCCGGCGCGGCTTCGCTGAGGCGCTGGCGCAACACGCGCACCAGGCGCGGGTCCTCACCGAGGGTGTCGGCAACCAGCACGTCGGCTCCAGCGTCGGCGATGATGGCGGGGATGTCGACGCGGGCGTGGAAGGCGCTGGCCAGCAGCAGCGGAGTGACGACCGCCGGACCGTCTAATCCGGTCAGCACGTCCCTCAGGTTCGGGGCGCTCTTCTCACAAAAAGCCACCCGCACATCCAAACCGGGCCGCTGCCGACGGATCTGGTCGGCCACCGCGTGGGTGGTCACCGCCGATCGCGGGTCGGCACTGCCGTGTGCGGTCAGCACCATCCTCATGAGACGTGCAGCCCGCACTCGGTCTTGGCCAGGCCCTGCCAGCGCCCGCTGCGCGGGTCGGCACCCTCGGCCGGCTTGGCCGTACACGGGGCGCAGCCGATCGACGGATAACCCTCTTGGACGAGGGGATTGACTAACACGCCGTTGGCTTCGATGTAGTCCTGCATGTCTTCGTCGCTCCAGGCGGCGAGCGGGTTCACTTTGACCAGCTTGAAGGCCTCGTCGAAGGTGACCAGCGGTGAATCGGCGCGGGTTGCCGACTCCACTCGGCGGATACCGGTGACCCACGCCGAGTAATTCCGCAGGGCCGCTCCCAGGGGGGCGACCTTGCGCAGTCGGCAGCACTGTTCAGGGTCGCGCGCGAACAGATCCCGGCCCAGCATCAGATCCTGTTCGGCAACGGTGTGTTCCGGCGTCACGTTGACGATGTTGACGCCGTAGACCGTCCCGATCGCGTCGCGGGTGCCGATGGTTTCGGCAAAGTGGTAGCCGGTGTCGAGGAATAACACGTCCACACCCGGGCGGACCTTGGTCGCCAGATCGATCAGAACCGCATCCTGCATATTGGCTGCCACCACGTAACCGTCGGCGAAATGGATGTCGACCCACGCCAGCAACTCCGCGGCGGTGGCGCCGTCGAGTTCGGCCGCGCCTTGATCAGCCAGGGCACGCAATTCGGCTTCACGTGCGCTCATCGCAGGTCGTCCTCGTCAGCGCGTACCGCCCACTGCGCGAATCGCTCACCAGGCAGTCGCTTCTCGGTGAAGCGGCGGACCACCCGCTCGATGTAGTCGCCCACCTCGGCGCCGCTGACCGTGTGCTGGCGAAGTTTGCGGCCGAAGTTACTGTCCAGGCCCAGGCTGCCACCGAGATGGACCTGGAAGCCCTCGGTGTTGCCGCCGTCACCGTCCTCGAGGACCTGTCCCTTGAACCCGATATCGGCAACCTGGATCCGGGCGCACGAGTTCGGGCAGCCGTTGAGGTTGACGGTGACCGGGACATCGAGAACGGCATTGAGGTCTGCGAGCCGCTTCTCGAGTTCGGGCACCAGCACCTGTGCGCGGGTGCGGGTCTCGGCAAAGGACAGCTTGCAGAATTCGATCCCGCTGCACGCCATCAGGTTCCGTCGCCAGTGTGACGGTGTCGACGGCAGGCCGAGTGCGTCCAGTTCGGCGACGAGTCCAGCGACCTTCTCGTCCGGAACATCGAGGATCACCAGTTTCTGGTATGCGGTGAAGCGAATACGGTCAGAGCCGGCCTGCTCGGCGAGATCAGCAATTCGGGTCAGGATCGTGCCCGACACCCGGCCGGCGATCGGCGCCACTCCGATGGCGTTGAGCCCGTTGCGAAGCCGCTGCACCCCGACGTGGTCGATCGGATGCACAGCCGGTTCCGGTGCGGGGCCGTCGATCAGCGACCGCTTCAGATATTCCGTTTCGAGAACCTGCCGGAATTTCTCAACCCCCCAGTCCTTGATGAGAAACTTCAGGCGCGCCTTGGAGCGCAGTCGGCGATAGCCGTAGTCCCGGAAGAGGCTCACCACCGCCTCCCACACGTCGGGAACCTCATCCAGCGGGACCCAGACGCCGACGCGCTGGGCGAGCATCGGGTTGGTGGACAGCCCGCCGCCGACCCACAGATCCAGGCCCGGGCCGTGCTCGGGGTGGTTCACCCCGATGAATGCGACGTCATTAACCTCGTGCACGACATCCTGCAGACCGCTGATGGCGGTCTTGAATTTGCGTGGCAGATTCGCGTACTCCGGTTTCCCGATATAGCGGCGCACGATCTCCTCGATCGCCGGCGTGGCGTCGAGTACCTCGTCGAGAGACTCACCGGCCAACGGTGAACCGAGGACAACGCGTGGACAGTCGCCGCAGGCCTCGGTGGTTCCCAGGCCGACCGCGTCGAGCCGATTCCAGATCTCCGGCATGTCCTCGACCCGGATCCAGTGGTACTGCACGTTCTGACGGTCGGAGATGTCGGCGGTATCGCGCGCGAACTGCGTCGAGAGCGTTCCGAGCGTGCGCAACGCCGCGGCGCTCAGCGCTCCGCCGTCGCTGCGCACCCGCAACATGAAGTACGGCGCCTCCAGCAGATCGATGTTCTCGTCGCCGGTAAAGGTGCCGTCGTAACCCTGCTGGCGCTGGGTGTAGAGACCCCACCACCGGAACCGCCCCCGCAGGTCGGTCTTGTCGATGCTGTCGAATCCCTGGTGGGCGTAGGTGCTTTCGATCCGCGCCCGAACATTGAGCGGATCGTCGTCGAACTTCGTCTGTTCGTTGGGGTTGAGCGGCTCGCGCTCGCCGAGCGCCCACTGGCCTTCGCTGCGCTGCTTCGGCGCGCGAGTCGGTTCGGTCGCAGTCGGGTCGGTGGTTGTCATGAGATGCTCCTAGGGTTGGGGGAGCCGGTGTTCGAATCGCGCTGATCGCCGGGTTAGGAATATTCCGGTGGCGCAGATCCGGCAACCAGCGGGTGCACAGGGCCTACGGCAGCAAGGCAGGACAACAACAGCGGCGAGCTGGGGTGATTCCCGCGGCGGCTGACATGGTAGTTATTGTGCCACGGCCGCGATGATGCCCGTAACCGGCCGGAACTCGGCTTTCTGCGACACTCATCACATGTCGGTCCACGGCGCGATCCCAGTATCACCAAGGATGGCCGGACCGGATCTGCCCGCTCTCACCCTCACCCCGGGTACCGCGTTCGGTATCTATGTTCACGTGCCGTTCTGCGCCACCCGCTGCGGTTACTGCGATTTCAATACCTACACGGCCACGGAAATGGGCGGTGCGACCGTCGATGGCTGGCTGGCGGCGGTGCAGACCGAACTAACACTAGCCGCGCAGCGCGTCGGTCCCGTCAGTGTCGACACCGTTTTCGTCGGCGGGGGCACTCCGTCGCTGATCGGTGCCGAGCGCCTTGCCGCGGTTCTGGACGGGATACGGCGTAACTTCCCGCTGGCCGCCGATGCCGAGATCACCACCGAAGCCAACCCGGAATCGACCTCGCGCGGGTTCTTCGAGGGAGTCCGTGCCGCCGGCTACACCCGGGTCTCACTGGGCATGCAGTCGGCGTCACCCCGGGTTTTGGCCACCCTTGACCGCGCCCACTCGCCGGGCCGAGCGATCGCAGCCGCCCGTGAAGCCCGCGCCGCCGGCATACGCAACGTCAGCATCGACCTCATCTACGGCACACCCGGTGAGTCCGACGACGATCTGATGGCCTCACTCGACGCCGCACTGACCGCCGACGTCGACCACATTTCGGCATACGCATTGGTCGTCGAGGAAGGCACCGCGCTCGCGCGGCGAGTGCGCCGCGGGGAACTCCCGCCACCGGACGACGACGTGCTGGCTCGGCGTTATGAACTCATCGACCAGAGGCTCTCCGCCGCCGGGTTGGGGTGGTACGAGGTGGCCAACTGGAGCCTGCCCGGTGCGCAGTGCCGGCACAACCTCGGTTACTGGAACGGCGGGCAGTGGTGGGGCGCGGGCCCCGGCGCCCACGGGTTCATCGGAGACCTCCGGTGGTGGAACATCAAACACCCGAGCGGCTACGCCGAGCGACTCGGCCGGGGCCAACCCGCAGTGGCCGGATTCGAGCGGCTCGACACCCGCGCCCGTCACCTCGAGGAGGTCATGCTCGGCATCCGGCTGCGCAGCGGGCTGGCGGTCGAGGCCCTGACCGGCCCGGAGAGCGCCGGCGCCGCCCAGGCCGTCGCGGACGGCATGCTGGTCGCCTCGGGCGAGCGGTTGATCTTGACCGACCGTGGTCGGTTGCTCGCCGACGCCGTGGTGCGCGACCTGATCGACGACTGACTGCGCGACGCCGCCGATGGAAAGCCGACCGGTAAACTCGCGCCATGGGAAGTGCCGACGATCGACGGTTCGAGGTGCTACGCGCCATCGTCGCCGACTTCGTGGCCACCAAGGAGCCGATCGGTTCCAAGGCCCTGGTGGAGCGTCACGGACTCGGAGTGTCCAGCGCCACGGTTCGCAACGACATGGCGGTCCTTGAAGCCGAGGGATACATCGCCGCACCCCACACCAGTTCGGGCCGGATACCCACCGAGAAGGGGTATCGGGAGTTTGTCGACCGCATCGACGAGGTCAAGCCGCTGTCTTCGGTGGAGCGGCGTGCGATTCTGTCGTTCCTGGAAAGCGGCGTCGATCTTGACGATGTCCTGCGCCGCGCGGTCCGGTTGCTGGCGCAGCTGACTCGCCAGGTGGCGATAGTGCAGTACCCGACGCTGTCGGCGTCGACCGTGCGCCACCTCGAGGTGGTCGCGCTGACGCCGGCCCGGCTGCTGATGGTGGTCATCACCGATTCCGGCAGGGTGGATCAACGCATCGTCGAACTCGGCGACACCATCGACGATCATCAATTGTCGCGGTTGCGCGAACTCCTCGGCCAGGCGCTGGAGGGCAAACGGCTGTCGGCGGCATCGGTGGCGGTGGCCGATCTGGCCAACCGGCTCAATACCGGAACCGGCCGGGGCGGCGCACTCAACGACGCCGTCGGCCGTTCCGCCACCGTTCTGCTGGAGTCACTCGTCGACCACACCGAGGAACGGCTGTTGATGGGCGGCACCGCCAACCTGACCCGCAACACCGCCGATTTCGGCGGATCTCTGCGGTCGGTGCTCGAGGCGCTCGAGGAACAGGTCGTCGTGCTGCGACTGCTGGCCGCACAGCAGGATGCCGGTAAGGTAACGGTGCGCATCGGCCACGAAACCGAGGCCGAACAAATGGCCGGAACGTCCGTGGTCACCACCACGTACGGCAGCGCCGGGACCGTCTTCGGCGGCATGGGCGTTGTAGGTCCCACCCGGATGGACTATCCGGGCACGATGGCCAATGTCGCGGCGGTCGCGATGTATATCGGCGAGGTTCTGGGCAACCGCGCCGGCTGAACACCGGCGCCACCACGACGTTACGAAAGAGGTCCAGGCGTGGCACGCGATTACTACGGGCTGCTCGGAGTGAGCAGGGGCGCAAGCGATTCCGACATCAAGCGTGCCTATCGCAAGCTGGCACGCGAACTGCACCCCGACATCAACCCCGACGAGCAGGCCCAGCAACTGTTCAAGGAGATCAGCACCGCCTACGAGGTGCTGTCGGATCCGGAGAAGCGACGCATCGTCGATCTCGGCGGCGATCCACTGGCCACCGGCGGCGCCGGCGGCGGATTCGCCGGGTTCGGCGGTCTCGGTGATGTCTTCGAGGCGTTCTTCGGCGGCGGGGGTGGCTCGCGCGGGCCGATCGGCCGGGTTCGGCCCGGCTCGGATTCGCTGCTGCGAATGCGGCTGACGCTCGAGGATTGCGCTGCCGGGGTGACCAAGCGGGTGACCGTCGACACCGCAGTGCTGTGCGACCTGTGCCAGGGTAGGGGCACCCACGCCGACTCGACGCCGACCACCTGTGACATCTGCGGTGGCCGAGGCGAGGTGCAAAGCGTGCAGCGGTCGCTGCTCGGTCAGGTGATGACGTCGCGGCCGTGCCCCACCTGTGCGGGCGTTGGGGAGGTCATCCCGGATCCCTGTCACCGCTGCGGCGGCGACGGCCGGGTGCGGTCCCGCCGCGAGATCAGTGTCAAGATCCCGGCCGGTGTCGGTGACGGGATGCGGGTGCGATTGGCGGCCCAGGGCGAGGTTGGCCCGGGCGGTGGCCCGGCCGGCGACCTGTATGTGGAGGTCCATGAGCAGGCCCACGAGATTTTCCTGCGCGATGGCGACGACCTGCACTGCACGCTCTCGGTACCGATGGTCGACGCCGCGCTGGGCACATCGGTCAGCGTCGAGGCGATCCTTGACGGACCGACCGAGGTCACCGTCGCCGCGGGCACCCAGCCGGCGTCGGTGATCACCCTGCGCGGCCTCGGGATGCCGCGGTTGCGCTCGGAAGCCCGCGGCGATCTGTACGCGCACATCGAGATCACCGTGCCGACCCGACTCGACGCTCGCGCCGGCGAACTGCTCGCCGAGTTCAAGGCCCGCAGCACCGATACCGCCGCGGTGCGCGGCACCCGGACCGCCGCCGCGGGTTCCGCCGGGGGCGGCTTGTTCAGCCGGTTGCGGGAAACGTTTAGCGGCCGCTGATCGCGTGTCGGCGACCCTGTTCTACGCCGCTACCATTCCGGCGCCCGGCGAAACCGCTGTCGTCGACGGGGACGAGGGATTCCACGCGGGGACGGTGCGCCGGATCCGGATCGGGGAGTCGCTGGTGCTCTCCGACGGCGCCGGCACGGTGGCCGACTGCGTGGTGGTGGGCGTCGGCAAGCGCAGCCTCTCGGCACGCGTCGAGCAGCGCCGTACCGCGACCCTTCCGCGCCCGCCGGTGACCGTGGTGCAGGCCATCCCGAAGTCGGAGCGTTCCGAGTTGGCGATCGAACTCGCCACTGAGGCCGGCGCCGACGATTTCATCGCCTGGCAGGCGCAGCGCTGCGTGGCCCGCTGGGAGGGTGAACGTGCGGAGAAGGGACTGCGGCGCTGGCGTGCGGTCGCCCGGTCGGCCGCCCGGCAGTCGCGACGCGCCTGGATCCCCGGGGTGACAGGCCCGCTGTCAACGGAAGCGCTGTGCAACTATCTCGCTGAGCAGATCGAGGCAGGTGCGGCGGTGCTGGTGCTGCACGAGTCGGCTAGTGTTCCCATCATGGAAAGTGCTGTGGCACAAGCGAATGCGATTATTCTCGTTGTCGGACCGGAAGGCGGAATCAGCGATCCGGAGGTCGACGCGCTGACCGATGCGGGCGCGGTCATGGTGCGACTGGGCCCCACCGTGCTGCGCACCTCGACGGCCGCGGCAGTTGCCCTGGGTGCGCTGGGTGTTCTCACCCCACGGTGGTTGATCGGCTGACCGGAGCATCGACTATCGGCTCGCGGTCCTCAGGCCGTTCCAGCAGTTCCCGGACCCATGGGCGCGCACCGTACTCACGAAGCATCGAACTGGCCGGCCGCGGACGAACCTTCTCCGGCCACCAGAACCAGCGACCGAGCAGGGCGGCGATCGACGGTGTCATGAACGACCGCACGATCAATGTGTCGAATAGCAGGCCGATGGCGATGGTGGTGCCGACCTGACCGATCGACCGCAACTCGCTGAACACCATCGCCGCCATTGTGAAGGCGAACACCAGGCCTGCGTTCGTCACAACCTTCCCGGTGCCGCTCATCGCGCGGATGATGCCGGTGTTGATACCTCCGGCGAGTTCCTCCTTCATCCTGGCCACCAGAAGCAGGTTGTAATCGGAACCCACCGCCAGCAGGACGATCACGGACATCGGCAGCACTATCCAGTGCAGGGTGATTCCCAGCATGTATTGCCATATCAGCACGGATAACCCGAAGGATGCGCCCAGCGACAGTGCGACCGTGCCCACGATGACCAGTGCGGCGATCAGGCTGCGAGTGATCAGGAGCATGATGATCAGGATCAGGCAGATCGCACTAATGCCAGCGATGAGTAAGTCATACCGCGAGCCGTCACTGAAGTCCTTAAACGTCGCGGCGGTGCCGGCGATGAAGATTTTGGCACCCGCCATCGGCGTGGTCTTCAGTGCTTCTTCGGCGGCCGTCCGTATCTGGCTGACGCGCGCAAGACCTTCGGGCGTCGCCGGATCGCCTCGATGGAAAACGATGAACCGTGCTGATTTTCCGTCAGGGGAGAGAAAAGACTCCATCGCCCGTTGGAAGTCGGGATTGTCAAACACCTCGGGCGGCAGAAAGAAGGTGTCGTCGTTTCTGGCTGCGTCGAACGCCTGGCCCATGGCTGCGGCACTTTGAGTGCTTTCGTCGATCGCTCCGAAGGTCCCCGATATGGTGCTGTACGTCGTTCGGGACATGGCAAGGCTAGCCTCCATAACCGCGATTACCGGGGGCGTCTGCGCAAGCAGTTCGGGCAGTAACTTGTCGACTGTATCGAGATCCTTCAAGAGATCCTGCGTCTTCTCGTTGATCGCGTTGATGCCGTCAATCGCATCGAAAACGCTCCGCAAGGACCAACAGAGGGGAATGTTGAAGCAGTGCGGTTCCCAATACAGGTAGTTACGCAACGGCCTGAAAAAATCGTCAAAGTTCGCAGTGTTGGCTTGGATCTCGTCCGCTAGTTTGGCAGCCTCGCGTGACAATGCGATCGAGTGCTGACTCGTGGCGGTGAGTTGCTTTTGTAATTCATACGATTGCTTGGTCAGTTCGATTTGTCTGACCAGAGTCGCGTCGAACCTTCGCAGGTCTTCAACGCGGTCTTTGACAAACCCAATGCTCTGCGCCTGCGCCGCATTCTGCAGGCTGATCAAAAAAGGGATCGAGGTGTGTTGGATCGGTGTGCCCTCAGGCCGGGTGATGCCCTGCACTCGATCGATACCGGGAATCTTGAAAACTGCTTTGGCAACTTTGTGCAGGATGAGGAAATCCGCCGGATTTCGCAGGTCGTGGTCGGATTCGATCATCAAGATGTCCGGCATCATTCGCGATTGGGAGAAATGCCGGTCCGCGGCGGACGCCCCGAGACTGGAGGGAACGTCCTGGGGTAAGTAGAGGCGGTCGTTGTAGCTCGTTGTGTACCCGGGCAGTGCGATGAGACCCAGTGCTGCAACCGCCAACGTCGTAGCGAGGATGGGCGCGGGCCACCGGACGATCGCTGTGCCGATTCGCCGCCAGCGTCGGCTTTCGGTCGCGCGCCTCGGTTCTAATAGCCCGAATCGACTTGCGACGGCAATAACAGCAGGTATGAGCGTAACGGCGACGGCGACCGCGACGAGCAAACCCACGGCGCAGGGGACCCCGATGGACTGGAAGATAGGCATCCGGGTCAAGCTGAGGCACAGCATCGCTCCGGCGATCGTCAAACCGGAACCCAAGACCACCGGTGTCACGCTTCGGAACGTGGTGTAGTACGCGGTTTCTGGATCCTCGCCGTCCCGCCGCGCCTCCTGATACCGGCCGACGAAAAATATCCCGTAATCGGTCCCGGCCGCCATCGCAAGCGCCACCAGCAGCGCGATACCAAAAGGGGATAGCTCAACGAGACCGTGGTGGCCGATAAAAGCGACCGTGCCCCGGGCCGCCGCTACTTCGGCGCCTACGGTGGCCAACACAAGAACCACCGTCATCATCGACCGGTAAATCAAAAGCAAAGCCGCGAAAATGATCACTCCGCCGACCGCGGTGATGATCTCAATCGATTTCTCGCCGCTTTCCTGCAGATCCACCGCGAGCGCGGCGATGCCCGTCACATAGACCTTCACACCGGCGGGTGGCGGATTTCGCTCCACGATGGATCGGACTGCGGCGACGGAATCCTGACCTAGGCGGGTGCCCTGGTTGCCGGCAAGATTCAACTGCACGTACACGGCCTTGCCGTCGGGGCTTTGCGCGCCCCCCGCCGTGAGC
>SYAA01000105.1 GCA_005789055.1 Actinomycetota bacterium | reverse complement strand
GCTGCCCGCCGGAGAGTTGGGCGGGCTTGCGCTTGGCGAAGGTGTTCATCTGCACGAGTTCGAGGGCGGCACCGACGCGATCGGTGGTCTCGGCCTTGGTCGCCTTGTGATATCGCAGCCCGAAAGCGACGTTGTCCCATACGGTCATGAACGGGAAGAGCGCATAGGACTGGAACACGGTGTTGACCGGCCGCTTGTGCGGGGGATCGGAGATGACATCTCGGCCGTCGAGTTCGATTCGGCCCGAATCGGGCCTCTCGAAGCCGGCAATCATTCTCAGGGTGGTGGTCTTGCCGCATCCGGAGGCGCCCAGCAGGGAGTAGAACTTTCCCGCCGGGATATCCAGGTCGATGCCGGAGACCGCCGGGACTCCGTCATAGGTCTTGACCAGCTTTTCCAGCCGGATCGCACCGCCGCTCACTGGACTGGCCGGAGTGCGGTCAGACTGCCACCGCGTGAGTCAGACGCGCGAAGTTCGCGGCGAAGCGATCCACATCGGCATCGGTGTGCTGGACGGACAGAAGCCATTGCTCGATCTTGCCCCACGGCGGCAGAAAAACCCCGCCGTTGTGTTGCATGAGCCAGTGCAGGTGACCGATCCCGGTGTCGATCTGCAGGAAATCGCGGAACTCCCGGACTGGTTCGCTCCGGAAAGTCACGCAGCCTTTCGCTCCCACGCTCACAATGCGCCAGCCATAACCGTGCTCGGCGATGGTCGCTTCGAGACTGGACCGTAGCCGGGTGGCGAGGTGATCGAGATGGGCGTACGCCTCCGGGGTGAGCACTTCGGAGAGATTGGCTCGGGTGGCGGCCATCGCGAGCGGGTTGCCGTTGAAGGTGCCCACCTGTTCGTAGCGACCATCGGCGATCGCCGACATGACCGCGGAGGTGCCGCCGATCGCCGCGACCGAAATGCCGCCGCCCAATGCTTTGGCCAGACAAACCATGTCCGGTGTCACGCCGGAGATTCCGGTGACTCCGGCGGGTCCGGTGGTGAAGCCGGTCTTCACCTCGTCGAAGATCAGCAGTGCACCGGCCGCATGCAGCAGTTCCCGGATCGCGGCGAGATAGCCATCGTCGGGCGGGATGATGCCGGCATTCATCATCACCGGTTCAACGATCATGCCAGCTATCCGGCCCGGATGCTCAGCGAGCGCTCGGGCGACCGCCTCTGGGTCGTTGAACGGCACGATCACGACCAGATCCCTGATGGCAGAGGGGATTCCACTGTTGCCGGGAACGCCGTTCGGGTGGTCGCGGGGGCCAATCTCATCAGCTTCCGGGAGCACTGACACCTGCACTGAATCGTGGTGGCCGTGGTAGCAACCCTCGACCTTGATGATCAGATCGCGTCCGGTGACCGACCGGGCCAGATGCACGGCGTCCATGGTGGCTTCGGTCCCGGAGTTGGCGAATCGCCACTGCGGCAGGCCGAAACGGCGGGCAAGCTCGCCGGCATTCCAGATGGCGTCCTCGGTGGGTTGCGCGAAATGGGTTCCGCGGCGTACCCGGTCGCTGACCGCGGCGACGATCGCAGGGTGTGCATGGCCGGCGATGGACGCGCCGTAACCGCCGTGCATGTCGACGTACTCGGTGCCGTCGACGTCGTACACCTTCGACCCAGCGCCATGGCTCATCCACACTGCCTGGGGTTGGGCGATCTGCCAGTTCGAGGTTGCGCTACCGGCCAGATGTTCTCCGGCCTGTGCGATGAGTTCGGTGCTGCGCGGTTGGCGGCGCAGGAACACCTCCTCCTCATGTGCGATCAGGGCGTCGACATCGCCCCGAACCGGTCGTGCGATTGTCGGCGATGCCACGAGAACCTCCACTCGTTTGCCCGGTTTACCTGGGAGGAGGCGGACCGGACAAATCCTGACTGAGCGTTCAGTCTATGTCAGGGTGTGCTCGACGACAAGGCCCGAAACGCGGAGATCGCCGCAACGGTGGGCAGTGACCCGCAAAGTGTGTAAGAGTCCATCCACCGAGCAACCGTTGAGTCCGGAGGTCCGAATGCCAGCCGCCAACCATTCCGGTTCGAGCCGCCGACAGTTCCTGCTACGCGCCGCACTGCTGGCCGGCGGCACCCCCGCGATGGTGGCGTTCCTGAACGCCTGCGCCAGGGCCGAGGAGACGTCGTCGTCGGCACCGAGCCTGAAGATCGCCTCCCCGGATAAACCGGTTACCTGGGACATCCTCAAGGACAACGAACCCATCGCCGATGGCCTCGCTCCGGAGAAGTCCGCGACGCTGCAGCTCTACAGCTACGCCGACTACGTCTCGCCCGATGCCGTTAAGTCATTCGAGGAGAAGTACGGCGCCACCGTTGCGGTCTCAACCTTCAACGACACCGACGAGGCGATCACCAAGATCCGTGCCGGCAGCGTCGACTACGACGTCTTCTTCCCGAGCTATGACCAGATCGGCAAGCTGGTGAATGGCTCGTTGCTGCGGCCGCTGAACCACAGCTACATCACCAACATCAATAACGTCTGGCCGGTGTTCACCAATCCGTTTTATGACCAGCAGTGGCGGTACACCACGCCCTACACCGTCTACACCACGGGCATCGGCTGGAACAATACCGAGGTGCCCGCCGATATCGGTGCACTGGAAAATCCCTATGCGGCGCTGTGGGATCCGACTTACAAGAACAAGACAGCGGTGATCGACGACTGGCACACCGCGATGTCGATGGTTCTGCTCAAGGAAGGCATCACCGATGTCAACACGAATTCGGCTGCCGATCTGAAAAT
>SYAA01000104.1 GCA_005789055.1 Actinomycetota bacterium | reverse complement strand
GCGAGATCGTCGCGCCAGAGTCGCGCAGCCCCAAGCTTCATCAGCGGTCGCAACAGCGGTGCGCCCAGCAGCGACAGCTGGAATCCGGTGCGGTCCGACTGAGCGATGACGGCCTCGATGACGGCGGTGCGCGGCCGACCGTCCGGCCCGGGTCCGATCGGCGTGGCGTGTGTCTCAACCACACTGCCCACGCCCTCCCCTTCGACGATGTGCATCACCACGGTGCGCGGTTCGGGAACGCTGAATTGAGTGATCACCGGCATACCGACGCGTCCGAGGTGGAAGGTCACCGCCACTGTGAAGACGTCGGAGTCCTCGTCGGCGTCGACCGGGGGTGCACTGAGCACCTCCAGCTGAGCGAACGAGTAGGGGTGAAACCAGGCACCATGCCAAGGATCGAGCCGATTGGCGATGATGTCGCGGGGTTCGCAGGCGCCCTCGAGTCGAGTGACGGCAGCTAGGCGCGAGCCGGCTGGCCGGGCCGGCAGCACCGGGGAGTCCAGGGGCTCCTCACCGCCAGCCTTGTCCAGCCTGACCCACACCAGCACACCGTCGTCGTGGGCCGGCAATGGCTTCCAGCCGAACTCCCGGCCGCCGGAGAGTCGCAATCCGTGCCAGGGGCAGATCAGGCCGCCGCACTGAACCGTGCCGGTGGAGAGGTCAGCGCCCAGGTGCGGACAGGCCGCCGGGCCGACATGCAGGCCGCCGTCTCCGTCCCGCCAGGCAACGATCTCCATGCCTGCGACCCGGGTGCCGAACGGACGATTGCCGCGCACATCGGCGCTGGCGGCGAAGACGAACCAGTTACCGCTGGGACGTGCGTGCGCACGCTGCAGTGCAGCGTCGATGAGCGCTGGCTCGGCCTGCTGGTAGGTGGGCGTCTGGCCGGCCCAGTCGATTTTCGGGAGGACTTTCATCGGCGAGTCCTTCGGCATCCGCTCGGCTACCCGGGACCACAGATCCATCTCAGCCGGTGCCTCTCTGTGCCAACCGGCGCAGGACGGGCGAACGTCCTTGCACCGGCACCGTGTACAGCGTGTGTCCGCTGACCCCCCAGCCCGCCAGTAGCCGGTTGGCCGCCGTCCAACCGGTGGTAGCGGCACGTTCCATCAAGGCTACCGGTAGGTCGATGCGGATTCCGTCACCGGCGAGCATCAGACCGGGCACCGGTGTGTCCACTGATGGTCGGGTCGCATGCGAGCCCGGCGAGAACAGCGGGCAGTCCTGCCGGAGGAGGATTCGCTCGGTCACGATCTCCGCCGCGGCGGTCTCCGGGTAGATCTCGTGCAACCGCGCCAGCATCTGCTCCCTGAGTTGTTCCTCCTGCCCCGAGACCGAGTAGGAGTGCACCTCGACGACGGATCCGCCGTGGGCGCGCGCCCATTCCGCAGCCTGCCGCTCGTAGTTGCTCACCACGCTGATGTTGTCGACGGGCTCAAGTCCACCGGTGCCCAGGAAGTCTGGACGGCCGGCATCGACGGGCCGGTCCAACCACAACCGTTGCACCATGAACGGCGGTGCCACCTCCATGGCCGCCACTCGGTGCCGCCAATCGGCGTCTCCCAAACCCGTCGACGCGCCGACGATCTGCTGGAGTCCGCCGACGTCGGTGGCCAGCACCACGCCGTCTGCGTCGATGAGGTTTCCGTCGTCGGTGTGGACCCGCAGTCGCTTGACGCCCCCGGTGGAGATCGAGGACACCGACACGCCGGTGTGGAACTTCACCCCCTTGGTACCGAGGTACTCCCCCAGCGGGTTCCACAGCGCGGTGTCGAAATTCGATTCAGCGACGTCGAAAACCAGTCCCTCGCTGGAACCCAGGAAGTAGATGTGGAACATCGCCGCCAGTTCAGCGGCCGAGAGCCGGTCGGGGCGCGCGAAGAAGCTCCGCGCGAAAACTTCGAACGCAAGATGGCGAGCGGCGACGGGAAAGTTGATATCGGTCAGGAAAGTGTCCGCGTTGCGGTCGTCGAGCCGTTCGTAGATGCCGGGCACCGTGACAGTGGCCAGCGGCGCGGCCGCGGTGGCGTTGATCCGGATCAGATCCCGGAACCGGAAAGTCGGGCTGCGCAAGGCGAAAACCAACGCATTCCACGGCGGAGACTGCGGCAGGCCACGGAAGGTGTCCCGCCGGCCCTCGCCGTCGATGAGCGGATAGTCCTCTACCGCCCGCAGGCGCTGCAGTCCCGGGTCGCTGCGTTGCAGCAGCGCGCGCAGGTTGTAGTACTGCCGGAAAAAGGCATGGAAGCCACGGTTGTTGGTGCTCACGGTGCCGTCATCGAGGTGCTCAGTCCACCCGGCAACTCGCCCACCGAGGTTGGGTTGGCGCTCCAGTACGTCCACCGAGACTCCGCGTTCGGCTAGTCCTGCGGCGGCGGCGAGTCCGGCGATCCCGGCACCGATCACCACCACATGCGGGACCGCCGGCAGCGCGCCGGCATCCGGCAGGCCGCGTGGGGCCGGGTGGGCCACTCGTCGTGAATCCTTCATCGGGGCGCATCCGCGAGGAAGGTGTGCACGATGTTGCGCTGCCAGCCCGGCATGGTCTCGCTGTGCACGCCGGCGAAACCGGCAGCGGTCAAACGCCTCTGGAAGTCAGCTGCACCGTCGAAGGAGTTCACGCTGCGCCACAGGTGTCGATACAGGGTGCTGTCGCGGGTCTGCCGCCAGCCCGACGGGATGATGATTCCCCAGCAGACCGCGTTCCAGATTGCCCGGGCCGGCGGGGAATCGCGCACCGAATACTCGTGGACGGCAAGTGTC
>SYAA01000103.1 GCA_005789055.1 Actinomycetota bacterium | reverse complement strand
CTCCCGTCACCGCTGACGCGACCGAGTACATCGACTTCGTCGAACAACTGCAGCGGTTGGTGCACTGAGCCGCCTCAACCGCCGATCTGCGGAAGTTCGTCCGCGGCGATCTCGCACGGGGTATCGGTGTCCGCGGACTCGGCGGCAAGAGGAGCGGGGGCGTTCCCCGGCTCGGGTGCGGGTGCGGGTGCGGGTACGGGCTCGGGCTCAGGTTCCGGCTCGGGTTCAGGTTCCGGCTCGGGCTCAGGTTCGGGTACGGGCTCGGGCTCAGGTTCCGGCTCGGGCTCAGGCTCGGCGTCAGGTTCCGGTTCCGTCTCGGGTTCGGGTTCGGGTTCGGAGTCCAATTCCGAGTCCAATTCCGAGTCCAACTCGGAGTCCAACTCGGAGTAGAAGCCCAGCACCTCGGCGATCTGGGTGATGAGTCCGGTCAGCGCGCCACCGAGATTGGGCAACGCCGGCACCCCGGGCGGCACCGCCGGTGGCGGTAGGGGCGCCTCGAACCGAGACATCGGGAGCTCACCGAGCCGGTTGGAAGCGCCGCCAGAGGCCGCACCGACTGCCCGGTCCATCGGGTCGCTGGGGTCTAACGAGTCGCTGGGGTCGCTGGGGTCGCTCGGGTCGCTGGGGTCGCTGGGGTCGCTGGGGTCCATCGGCGGGTACCAGTCGTCGGTGACGTCGTCCGGCAGCGGCGCATCGGCCTCCCCGTCCGCCAGAATGCCCAAGTTCTCCGAGAGCGACCCCAACACAACGGCTGCACCCCGCAATGCCGTCACAATGTCGGCGGCCGCAGCGCAATTCCGCGCGACGAAGTCAACGGCACCGGCGCCGGCGTCGCTGCGCCAACCCTCCGCCAGCAGATCCAGTGCTCCGCGCTGGACCCCAAGGGCTTCCTCGGCTGCATCGGCTGCGGCTGTCAGCGCAGCGCCGTCGGATTGCAGTGCCTCGAGAGCGAGCCGAACCCCGCCGGCGGAGGTCATCTCAGCGCCGCAACTGCGCGCGATTCGGCCTCGCCGTACCGGTCGGCGCCGACGCGCAGCGCTGCACCGGTCTCACGGGCCGCGACGGCCCATTGGGTCACATCCGCGATCAGCCGGTCGAGATCTTCCCGGACCGCAGCCCCTGCCGCGCCATAGTCGCGGCCCGCCGCAACGGCGTCGAACCTCAGGTCGGCAAGGTGTGCGCGGAGAATCCCGAGAACGATGTCGGCGGCGGTGTCCATCCGCAACGCCGCCGCCCGCAGTGCGGCCGGGTCGACCGACGTTATTCCCATAACGGGTATGACGCAGCGGGGCCGCCGGCGGTTCCGCCGAACCGGTCGGACTCAGCCCTCGGCGCTGACCGACTTCGCGACCCGATCGGCAACCTGCCGAGCGGTGTCCTCATCGGAGGCCTCCACCATGACACGAACCAGCTGTTCGGTCCCCGAGGGCCGCAACAGGATTCGGCCGGTATCACCGAGTTCGGCCTCGGCTTGCGCCACGGCGCTGCGCACTGCGGGAGCCTGCGCGACGGTGGCCTTGTCGGCGACCTCGACATTGATCAGTACCTGCGGAATCGACCGCATGGGCGCAGCCAATGCGGCCAGCGGCAACTGGGTCTGCGCCATCCGGGACATCAGCCGCAGGCCGGTGACGAGGCCGTCCCCGGTGGTCCCGAATGCGGGCATCACGATGTGTCCGGACTGCTCCCCGCCCAGGCTGTAACCGCCGGACCGTAATTCCTCAAGCACGTAGCGGTCCCCCACACCGGTTATGCGGACCTCGATCCCCGCCTCGCGCATCGCCAGATGTAGGCCGAGATTGCTCATGACCGTGGTGACCAGGGTGCTGGCGCTGAGTTCGCCGGACTCCTGCATGGCCAATGCCAGTACCGTCATGATCGCGTCACCGTCGATAACCTGACCGCCGGCATCCACCGCCAGGCACCGGTCGGCGTCACCGTCGTGGGCCAGTCCCAGATCGGCACCGTGGCTCACCACGGCGGACTGCAACTGGGCGAGATGAGTCGAGCCGCAGCCATCGTTGATATTGAGCCCGTCCGGTTCGGCGCTGATCGCGATCACTCGCGCCCCGGCCGCGGCATAGGCGCGCGGGGCGGCCATCGACGCCGCGCCGTTGGCGCAGTCGACAACGACGGTGAGTCCGCCGAGCTCGATGCCGGCGGCGGCGATGTGGGCAAGATAGCGGTCGAGCGCGTCCGGCGCCGGCAACACCCGGCCGAGTCCGGCGCCAACCGGACGCAACCCGGGACCCTGGGCAAGCAACTCCTCGATACGGTCCTCGGCGTCGTCATCGAGTTTGTGACCACCGGGGCCGAAAATCTTGATCCCGTTGTCCGGCATCGGGTTGTGTGATGCCGAGATCATCACGCCGAAATCGGCCCCGTAGGCGGCGGTCAGATGCGCCACTGCCGGGGTCGGCAGCACGCCCACGCGCAGGACGTCCACGCCCTCACTGGTGAGCCCGGCAATCATCGCCGCCTCCAGCATTTCACCGCTAGCTCGGGGATCGCGGCCGACGACCGCCGTGCTGCGTTTGGCCGGCTGATCGGGCTTATCAGACCCATCAGGCCGCGCGAGGCGCCGAGCCGCGGCCGAACCGAGAGCCAGAACTAGCTCCCCGGTCAGGTCGCGGTTGGCGACGCCCCGAACGCCGTCGGTTCCGAATAATCGGCCCATGAAGGTGCCGACTCAGCGCTTGCTGTACTGCGGCGCCTTACGGGCCTTCTTCAGGCCGTACTTCTTACGCTCGATAGCGCGCGGATCGCGGGTGAGAAAGCCGGCCTTCTTCAGCGCCGGCCGATCCTCGGGCTGTACCAGGATCAGTGCGCGCGCAATCGCCAACCGCAGCGCGCCGGCCTGGCCGGAGGGGCCACCGCCGTCGAGGTGGGCGTGGATGTCGAAGCTGTCCACCCGGTCGACGATCACCAGCGGCGCCTTGATGAGCTGCTGATGCACCTTGTTGGGAAAGTAGTTCTCCAGGCTGCGGCCGTCGAGGTTGAACTGCCCGGTGCCCGGCATCAGCCGAACCCGCACCACAGCCTCCTTGCGGCGGCCGACGGTCTGGATCGGCTGATCCATGACCACCGGCTCCCGCCGCTTGGGCGGAGCTTCAGTTGCCGCCGGCGCTTCAGTTGCCGCCGGCGCTTCAGTTGCCGCCGGCGCTTCAGTTGCCGCGGGCGCTTCGGTCCCGTTCTCGTCAGTCACATTCTCATCAGTCACTGGGCCACCTGCTTGATCTCGAACGGAATCGGCTGCTGCGCGGAATGCGGATGATCCGGACCGGTATAGACCTTCAACTTCTTCTGGATCTGCCGACTCAGTTTGTTATGCGGGAGCATGCCGACGATCGCCTTCTCAACGACACGGTCGGCATGTTTCTGCATCTCCTCACCCACGGTGCGCGCGCGCAGACCGCCGGGATAACCCGAGTGGCGGTACGCCATCTTGTTGTTGAGCTTGTCGCCTCCGATGGCGACCTTGTCAGCGTTGACGACGATGACGAAATCGCCACCGTCGACGTTGGGCGTGAATGTCGGCTTGTGCTTGCCGCGCAGCAGATTGGCTGCAGCGACCGCGAGTCGGCCGAGCACCACGTCGGTGGCGTCGATGACGTACCACGCATGCGTGGTGTCACCGGCCTTCGGCGTGTACGTAGACACAGCGGTTACCTCTCCTGTTTCGGGTGGATCCCGGCAGACCCGGGTGCCGGCCGGGCATCGACGGCGGGAGAACTCGGCGACCAGCACTGACCCGAGACCCCGGCTTACCCCGCGAGCGAACCCGCGTTGCACCGCATGCCGAAGGACGAGCCTACCTGCGACGATCCGTGCAGGTCAAAACGGCCGCCCAAAGGTGGTCCAGCCGGCTGCCGTGCGGTTCCGACGGCTCTCCTCCGTCGGAACCGCGCGGCAGCCGGACGCCACCCCTACTGAGTTTGACGCCTAGGCCCCGGCACCGGTTCCCAGCTCCCGAGCGGTACGGATCGCCTGTTCGCACGCACTCCGGACCACCTCCGTCCGGTCCGGGGCGCTTTGGCAGCCGATGCCGATCCGGGTCGACCCGGACAGCACCACCGACCAGTCGACGACGCGTCCGGCCCGCACCTCCCGATAGGTCACCGCCGGACGTCCGGCCACCTCGACGGCCGGGTGGAAGCCGACGAAAACCCCGGGGGTCTGGGCGGCGACCGCATCGCCGAGCACCTCGGCGGCCTGGGCCAGGGTGCTGCCCGGCGCGTAGGCCGCGGTGATGTGCAGCGCGATGTCGGATTCGGTGGGTGAGTCCACCTGCACCCGCCGGGACCCGGACCCGGACCGCACCCGCTCGACGTTCCAGTGCGGCGGAACCTCGACCACGATCCGGCCCTCCACCAGGTTCACCGCCGCCGGTGCCGGTGCACCGCCGTCGGGCGTCGCGACGGCGGCACCGACAAACTCGCGCCCCTCGGGCCGACCCAACTCGCGCCCATCGGGCAGAACCAGGGCTGCCAACACCCCCGACGCGGCCAGGAACGCCGCGACGCGTCCGCGTGCGCGTCGCCGGGCGGGGACGGCTCCGGCGATCGCGGCGACGTCGACGTCACGCGCAGACCGACCGCGGGCCGCCAGGGCGACCCGAAGCCCCTCCGCGGTCTGGGCCGACCCGGCGACCCCGGCTGGGGCATCGAGAAGAACATCGCCGGACTGGTCGGACTCCGCCGCAACCGCTGCGACCGATTCGATGTTCCCGCGGCCGAACACCCGCAGTCCTGGACCAGCCACGGCCACGAACTCCTCGGCG
>SYAA01000102.1 GCA_005789055.1 Actinomycetota bacterium | reverse complement strand
GAACAGGAAGTTCTTGAGCGCGACAGCCTGCTCCTGGTGAGTGCTGGTGGTCAGCACCGCGACCGGGTTCTCGATCTTGAAAGTCTGCGGCGGGTTGATGTGCTCGACGGCCACCTCTCCTTTCTCGGCGCCCTGGCGCTCGATATGGATGGCCTCGTTCTCATAACTCAGCAGCACGTCTCCGGTGCCCTGCAGGAACACGTCGGTCGCCTCGCGGCCGGAGGACGGCCGGGTCTCGACGTGATCGGTCACCAGGCGGCGCACAAAGTCAATACCGGCCTGCTGATCGGTACCACCGTTGCTCTTGGCGGCGTAGGGCGCCAGCAGATTCCACTTCGCCGACCCTGAGCTCAGCGGGCTGGGCGTGACCACCTCGATGCCCGGACGCACCAGATCGTCCCAGTCAGTGATGTTCTTCGGGTTTCCCTTACGAACCACCATGGTGACCACCGAGCCGAACGGGATGGATCTGGTGACGTCGGCGTCCCAGTCCGGCGCGACCTTGCCGGCCTTCACCAACCGCGTGACATCCGGTTCGACCGAGAAATTCACCAGATCGGCCGGTTTGCCGTCGACGACGGCGCGGGACTGGTCACCGGAGGCACCGTAGGAAGTGGTGACGTCGACACCCTTGCCCTCGGCGGTGGCAGCGAACGCAGGGATGATCTTGCTCCAGCCCGGTTCCGGAACCGCGTAGGCCACCACGGTCAGGGTGGTGTCCGCTTTCGGACCATCGCCCCCGCCGGCCACGTCGCTGCTTCCCCCACCACAAGCGGTAAGCACGGTGGCGGTGGTAACGAGCATCGCAGCGAACCGCTGGCGGCGCAGAACCGCGGGAAAAATCCTCATGAAAAACCTTTCCGGTCGGGTGGCGGGACATGCGGCCCGACGGAAATGGCAGTGGGCTCTGCGAACTGGCTGCGGATCCGCAGCACCGTTCACCACCGACAACAAACCGCGGGCGGGTGTGTCAGCGACAACAAGCATCAGCGAAGGCGGGACTACCCACGCCCCAGACCGCCGGGAAGCAGCGGTTCACCAATCGCATGCTCCGAGGTTAACATCCGGTCGAAGCACGCGTGGCCGCGGCAGGTTCAGATGTCTTCCCGAACCTTGCAGATCACTGGACCTTGTAGATCCAAATCATGTTCGAGGTGAGTTCACCGGTGTCGGTCCACTGATACTCGCGGGCCAGGCCCTGACCGGCGTATCCCCGAACGAACTCCAGCAGGGCGTCCCGGGTGACGGCGCCGGAGTCGATGCCGGTAAGCAGGATGGTGGCGAGGTCGTAGGCCTCGACGCTGTAGGTGCCGGGGGCCTGGCCGAATTTCTTGGTGTACTCGTCAGAGAAACTTGCCGGCGCCGGACCGCAGGGGCACGACAGGATCGCGCCCTCGGCGGCCTGCCCCGCCGCCTTGACGAACTGAGGGTCTTTAAGGCCGTCAGGTCCGGAAAACAGACCGGTGTAACCGGCATCGCGCAACTGCTGGAGGAGCAACGCGGCCTCGGTGTAGTACGACGCGTAGACGACGACATCGGGCGACTGGTTCTTGACCTGTGTCACCGCGGCCGAGAAGTCCTTGTCTCCCTTCTTCACCGAGATGCTGCAGGCCGTGTCGGTGATCGGGCCCAGGGTCTGACGAACCGCATCCGCCTGACCGACACCGGCGTCAGTGCTGTCATCGATCACGCACGCCTTCTTCACGCCCGCAACGTTCTTCAGATAATTAGCCAACGACGGCCCCTGCACGCCGTCACTGGACAGGCCGCGGAAGAAGGTCTTCCACCCCTGTTCGGAAAGTGCAACGTTGGTCGCCGCCGGAGTGAGGGCGACCAGGCCGGCCTGATCGAAGACTGAGCCGGTCGCTTTCGTCTCACCGGACCAGGTCGGACCAACCAATCCGACGATGGAGGCGTCGTCGACGATCTGCGGTGCGATCGCCGTCGCCTTCTGCGGATCGCCTTCGGTGTCGAAGGCCTTCAACTGAACCTGGCAACCGGGGTTGGCGGCGTTGTGCTGGTCGACGGCGAGTTGCGCACCATCCCTGACGTTTCCACCGAACGGCGCGTCCGCTCCGGTGAGCGGGCCCGCCATCGCGATGGTCAGCGGCGGGCAGGTGGCCGTGCCGTTGCCGGCGGGGCTCACCGGCACCGCGCCGGCCGCCAGTTTCACCTCATTGCCGTCGCCGTCGATCGGCATCTGCGCGACGATCTCCAGATTGGTCGGTGCCGCAGTCTGGGCTGCGCTGTCAGTGGCCGAATTCTCCGTCGGCGCGGACTGCGTGCAACCGGCTACCGCCAGCAGCGCCACCGCTGCGGCGGCAGCCATCGCATGTCGAGTCCTGTCAACGCCCATGTTTTCGTCCTTTTCCCGAAGCCCAAGTTGCTTTGCGGCGAAGTCCAGTCGCTCTACCGGGTCGAATACTAGCGGTTCAACAGCCACACCAGCACGATAAGCACGATGAGAGCCACCAGTGCGATCCGCACCCGCGATCTGGGCATGCCGGTCACCGGCGTGGGGCCCGGCCCGCGCGCACTCGGCGAGCCAGCGCGATTCCGTGTGCCAGCACCGCATCGAGTGTCACGGCGATCCCGTAGGCCAGCGCGAGCACGACCGGCATGATGATCACGGTCTGCACCACGAAACCGCGGCCGGTCAGCCATAGTTCGGCGCCGTCCCACCAGTTGAGCAACCCCGCCACGCGGTCACCCTATACCGCGTCGACACCACGTAGTCGCGGCGGCGTTTATGCACCGATCGGGCAACGGCGAGCGTCTCCTGGGGCCATGATGACCCAATGGTTCTGCAGGCTCAGCCCGCGGGCGCAGACACCGACCCGACGCCCCACCCGTCGGCCGGTCAACAACGCAGCCCGTTTCCACCGATTGCCGACTACGCATTCCTGTCCGACTGTGAGAACACCTGCCTGATTTCGGCGGCTGGTTCGGTGGAGTGGATGTGCGTGCCACGCCCCGACTCGCCGAGCGTTTTCGGGTCAATCCTCGATCGCGGCGCCGGGCATTTCCGACTCGGCCCCTATGGGGTCTCGGTACCGGCGGCACGGCGCTATCTGCCCGGCAGCCTGATCATGGAAACGACGTGGCAGACCCAGACCGGCTGGCTCATCGTGCGGGACGCG
>SYAA01000101.1 GCA_005789055.1 Actinomycetota bacterium | reverse complement strand
GGGGTCGGTGGCATCGTGCGCGACATCCTGGCCATGGGCGCGCGGCCGGTTGCAGTGATGGATCAGTTGCGTTTCGGTCCGGCCGACGCCCCCGACACCCGCCGCGTCCTCGACGGGGTGGTGCGCGGGATCGGCGGGTACGGCAATTCGCTGGGCTTGCCCAACATCGGCGGCGAGACGGTGTTCGACGCCTCCTACGCGGGCAACCCACTGGTCAACGCTATGTGTGTGGGTGTGTTGCGCACCGAGGACCTGCATCTGGCCTTCGCCTCCGGCGCCGGAAACAAGATCATCCTGTTCGGCGCCCGGACCGGCCTGGACGGGATCGGAGGCGTGTCGGTGCTGGCATCGGACACCTTCGCCGGCGACGAATCCGGAGCCGGCCGGAAGAAACTCCCGAGTGTGCAGGTGGGCGACCCATTCATGGAGAAGGTGCTCATCGAGTGCTGCCTTGAGCTGTATTCGGCGGGCCTGGTGGTCGGCATTCAAGATCTCGGTGGTGCCGGATTATCCTGTGCCACATCGGAGTTGGCGTCCGCCGGGGACGGCGGGATGGCCATCGAACTCGACAAGGTGCCGTTGCGCGCGGCGAATATGAACCCGGCCGAGGTGCTCTCCAGTGAGTCCCAGGAACGCATGTGCGCGGTGGTCTCACCGGAGAACGTCGAACCCTTCATGGCCGTTTGCCGTAAGTGGGACGTGCTGGCCACAGTGATCGGGGAGGTCGCCGAGGGCGACCGGCTGACCATCACCTGGCACGGCGAGACCGTCGTCGACGTTCCGCCGCGCACTGTCGCCCACGAGGGCCCGGTCTACTCTCGGCCGCTGGCCCGACCGGACAGCCAGGACGTGCTGAATGCCGACACCACCGCCGCGCTCCCGCGGCCGAAGTCCGGCGAGGAGTTGCGCGCCACCCTGCTGGCTTTGCTGGCTAGTCCGCACCTGTGTAGTCGGTCGTTCATCACGGCGCAGTACGACCGCTACGTGCGCGGCAACACCGTGCTCGCCGAGCACGCCGACGGCGGTGTGCTGCGCATCGATGAACAAACTCACCGCGGCATTGCGATGTCGACCGACGCTTCGGGTCGCTACACCCAACTCGATCCGTACACCGGCGCTCAACTGGCCCTTGCCGAGGCGTACCGCAACGTCGCAGTCACCGGCGCCACCCCGATCGCGGTCACCAACTGCCTCAACTTCGGATCTCCGGAGGATCCCGGGGTGATGTGGCAGTTCGCGCAGGCCGTGCGCGGACTGGCCGATGGCTGCGCGGCACTTGGCATACCGGTCACCGGCGGCAACGTCAGCTTCTACAACCAGACTGGGTCGACGCCGATCCTGCCCACCCCGGTGGTCGGGGTCCTCGGGGTGATCGACGACGTACGCCGCCGGCTTCCCACCGCCCTGGGCAGCGAACCGGGCGAGTCGTTGTATCTGCTCGGTGAGACTCGCGATGAGTTCGACGGGTCGATCTGGGCCCAGGTGACGGCCGATCACCTCGGCGGTGTTCCGCCCGCTGTCGATCTTGCGCGGGAAAAACTCCTCGCCGACGTACTTACGGCGGCCTCTCGCGACGGACTGGTCTCGGCCGCCCATGACCTGAGTGAGGGTGGATTGATCCAGTCCGTCGTTGAGGCCGCCCTAGCGGGTGAAACCGGCTGTCGTGTCGTACTTCCCAGCGATTACGACTCCGTTGCCGACGCGTTCGTGCTGCTGTTCTCCGAGTCCGCCGGCCGGGTCCTGGCCGCGGTACCTCGCACCGAGGAAAGTCGCTTCGTGGCGATGTGCGCGGCGCGCGGTCTTCCCGCCACCCGCATCGGGGTCTCTGACTCCGCATCGGATTCGGTCGAGGTTCAAGGATTTTTCACGGTCACCCTGGAGGAACTGCGCAGCACCTCAGAAGGGGTGCTGCCCAGGCTCTTCGGATGAGTCGTGATCCGGGTGCACCTGCGCCGTGGCGCCCGGCAATGTGGAACACAGTGCACCCGGACTCCGCCGGAATGGTTTTCGCCGCGCTGTTCTTCTGTGTGTCGCTGACTCCGTCGCTGCTGCCGCGGGATTGGCTCAACGGCGGCATCGTCGGTGGCATCACCGCGGCCATCGGCTACGGACTCGGAGTACTGATCGGGGCCATGGCGCGACGACTATTGGCGCGACGCTCGTGGTTGCCGCCGCAGCCCCGATTTCGTCGCGGACTCAAGCCAACCGTCGCCGCTCTGTCTCTCGGCGCTAGCGCGCTGATGGTGCTGCCCGCGGCGGCCTGGCAGCGTGGGATCGCCGCCGTCATGGGCATCGAAGGTCCCGGCACCGCGATCTATCTGCGCGCGCTGGGCGTCGCACTGCTGACCGGTGGTGGGTTGATCGCGGTCGCGCGCGTGGTCAAGAACGCCATCCTCCGAACGGCTCGACTGTTGATCCGGCGCTGGCACGTCAACGACGAGGTGGCCATGTTCGTTGGCACCGCGGTTGTCGTCGTGCTGCTCGTCACGCTGGTAAACGGGGTTCTGTTGCGCGGCTTTCTCGCGGCGGCGAGCGCGGTCTTCCAGCCGCAGAACATCACGACCCGTGCCGGTATCGACCAACCCGATCAGAGCGAAAGGTCAGGCAGCGCGGATTCGTTCGCGGCGTGGAGCACCCTTGGTTTTCAGGGTCGAAACTTCGTGGGAACCGGACCGACGGCCGAGGCGCTCGCCGCGCTCAACGGGCGGCCCGCCAAGGAACCGATCCGCATTTACGCGGGGCTGCAGTCCGGTGCTACGACCCAGGAGCGGGTGGCGCTGCTGCTCTCGGAGCTGGCGCGCACCGGCGCCTACGAGCGCGAGCTGCTGGTGATCATCCCGACCACCGGCACCGGTTGGGTCGATCCAGTGGCAGCCCGTGCCATCGAGTCGATCTACAACGGCGACACGGCGTTGGTGGCCATGCAGTACTCGTATCTGCCCAGCTGGATCTCCTTCCTCGCCGACCGGCAGAAGTCGATCGACGCGGGCCGCGCGATGATCGACGGGATACATCGACGATGGCAGCAGCTGCCGACAGCCGCTCGCCCCAGGCTGGCGCTCTATGGCGAGAGTCTGGGATCGCTGGCCGGGCAGGGCGCGTTCGGTTACTTGCCGGACGTGGAGCAGAGCGGCTTCGCGTCGGTGCTGTGGGTCGGTCCGCCGAACTCCAGCCGACTGTGGAGGGCGCTGACAGTGCGCCGCGACCCCGGTACCCCGGAGGTCGAGCCACGCTACGACAATGGCCGCATCGTGCGTTTCTCCCAGGCATCCACTGCCGCTGAGATCGCTGCCGTCGCCGCAGCGCCGCCCTGGATGGGAACGCGAGTGCTATTCCTGCAGCACGCCTCCGATCCGGTCGTGTGGCTGTCGCCGGATCTGATTTTCGAGCGTCCGGATTGGCTGCGCGAGCCGCCGGGCTTTGACCGCAGCCCGTCGATGCGCTGGTATCCGATCGTCACTTTCTGGCAGGTAAGTGCGGACATGGCCGGAAACGTCACGAACTCCGTCGGCATACCGACCGGGCACGGTCACAACTATGGTGTCGGCCAGCTCGATGGTTGGGTTGCCGTGGCTGCCCCGGAGGGCTGGACGGATTTCGACACCGAGCGGATTCGCCGATCGCTGGATAGCCTCATCGCGGCCGGCGGGCCCGAATTCGGATGAGCCGCAACAGGAGCCGCCGCATGAAGGCATTTGGACTGGCGAGCGCACTGGTGGCGTGGAGCTTCACCGCAGGCGTGAAGCTTCCCTGGCGGCGACATCCGGTGACCCAGGCAGCCCTCGGAACCGCGCTGGCGCTCATCACCCGCGCACCGCTGGGTTTGCGGCCGCCGGCGCTGAATTCCGGCGTGCGGTGGGGCGCCGCGGTGGCGGTTGCGGTAACGACGGCGATCGTCTCCGCGACCGCCTGCGTTCCGCGGGTACGTGTCGGGATGACCGAACGTGAGTTGCCACCGCGGCCCGGACGTTGGCTCGCCGTGGAGATCCCGCTGGGCACCGTGTGGTCGGAGGAGATGGCATTCCGTGGCGCACTGGCATCCGTCGCCGACACGGCATTCGGCCCGATCGGCGGTCGGCTCTTGCAGTCCGTTGCTTTCGGGGTGTCCCACAGTCCCGATGCGCGGGCCAACTCCGAACCGATTGTGGGCACCGTCGTCGTGACCGGACTGGCGGGGTGGCTCCTCGGTTGGTTGGCGCAACGATCCGGAAGTCTCGCCGCCGCGATGCTGGCGCACCTGGCGATCAACGAAGCAGGAGCCCTGGCGGCACTGGTGGCCCAGCGCGGATCAGCCGTTGGCAAGCTTGCAAACGTCAAAGCCCACGACGAGACTGCCAGCCGATGACCATCGACGCCATGGGATCGCGTGGCACATGGCTGATGGTCGCTGTATCGATGGCGTTGTTCTGTGTGCAGATCGACTACTTCGCGATAAATCTGGCGCTACCGCAGATGGCAAGCGACTTCGGCAGCACGGCAACGGATTTGCAGTGGATCATCAGCATCTACATGGTGACCCTCGGCGCGCTAATGGTGCCGGCGGGACGACTTGCCGACATCTTCGGCCGTAAACGAATCCTGCTGATCGGGATCGCGCTGTTCGGGCTCGCATCGCTGCTCTGCGCCATCGCGGCGTCGGCGGCGACGCTGGTGGCTTTCCGGGCGCTTCAGGGCGCCGGCGCGGCGCTGATCTTCCCCGCATCGGTCAGTGTCATCACGAACGCGTTCCCCCCGGCGCAGTCGGGTCGCATGATCGGGCTGGCATACGGCATCGCCGGTCTGGGTAACGCCGCCGGGCCATTAATCGGAGGCTTGCTGACCCAGACCGTCGGCTGGCGGTGGATCTTCGCGCTCAATATCCCGCTGACTGCTGCCTGCGTGCTCATCGGGGCGTTCGCGATTAGTGAGTCCCGTGACACCGAGGCCCCGCGCCGTATCGACGTCGCAGGTCTGGCCCTGCTGACCGCCGGCATCGGCGTGTTCACGTTGACCTTTGATCGGGCACCGGCCTGGGGTTGGTGGTCACTTGCCACCGCCGGCGCATTCATCGGTGCCCTCGCGTTGCTCGCACTTTTCGTCGTCGTCGAAAGCAGGGTGCGTTGGCCACTGGTCGACTTGTCGTTGGCGCGCAATATGCGCTTCACCGTGCTGGTTGTCGCGGGAACGATTGCCAATGTCGCCTACGGGGTGACGATTTTTTTGTCCACCGTGTATCTGCAGGATGCTCGCGGACTCGACCCGTTGGCGGCCGGGCTGGTTTTTCTCGGGCCCTCTGCCGGTGCCGCGGCCGGCGGGGTGCTGTCGGGACGGCTGGCGGCCGGGCATCCGGTGCGCATTATGGGCGTCGCGACCGTACTCGCCGCCGCCAGCCTGGGACTGCTCGCGGCAGCCCGCGACTGGGCGCTGTATGTGCCGACCTTGACGGCATGCGGATTCACTCTGGGATTGGTCTATGCCTTCACTACCGTGGCTACCCAAGCGGTCGTCAGTCCGCAACGCGCCGGTGAGGCCGCTGGAATCGCATTGACCGCCATGATCGCGATGGGGGGTGTCGGGGTGGCTGTTGCCAGCACGACGCTGGAGCGGCTGCGTAGCACCGGCATGTCAACGGCCGGCGGGATTGATCTCATCTTCGCGATTCTCGCCGCGGCATTACTTCCCGCAGGTCTGCTCGTCGCCGCTGTCGCCTCCCGCACCCCAGACCCGATATCGGCCCAGACCCGGCATCGGAACACCGCCCAGACATGACCAAACAGCGCGGCAGCGACCCACAGGCAACTCGAGCCGCGATCGTCAAGGTCGAGGGATGGCTCAGCGATGCCACCGCCCCGGAACCGGACCGGGCGGAGATCGCCGCCGCAGTCCGGTTGAGCGCCCGGGCACTCGCCGCGTTGGCACCCGGTGCCAGCGTCGAGGTTCGTGTTCCGCCTTTCGTTGCGGTGCAATGCATTTCGGGCCCAAAGCACACCCGGGGAACACCGCCGAACGTGACCGAGACCGATCCACGCACCTGGCTGCTGCTGGTCACCGGGCGCAAGACCTTCGACGAGGCCGTCGCCGAGGGTCTGCTGCGGCTCTCCGGAACGCGCGCCGGGGCGATTGCGGCGTGGTTTCCGCTGGTCAGCCACCGTCAGGTCGGCGACCTATGACGCCCGGTGATTCGATTCCCGGTTTGGCGGTCCGTAGCCGTAGACTTGGGATACCGACAGCCGACACCCGCCAGGGAGCAGCCATATCGTGACCGGCCAACTGGAAGAATCACCCCGGGAAGAATGCGGCGTCTTTGGCGTCTGGGCGCCCGGTGAGGAAGTCGCCAAGCTCACCTACTACGGCCTCTACGCACTGCAACATCGCGGCCAGGAGGCCGCCGGGATCGCGGTCGCCGACGGTTCCCAGGTACTGGTGTTCAAGGATCTCGGCCTGGTCAGCCAGGTGTTCGACGAGCAGACCCTGGGGGCGATGCCCGGACACGTGGCGATCGGCCACTGCCGCTATTCGACCACCGGTTCGACCACCTGGGAGAACGCGCAGCCGGTCTTCCATGTCACCGCCGCCGGCACCGGAGTTGCCCTGGGGCACAACGGGAATCTGGTCAACACCACCGAACTCGCCGACCGGGCTCGAAAGGCCGGGCTGATCGACCACAGCCTGCCGGGTGCGGCGACGACCGACTCGGACATCCTCGGCGCACTGTTGGCGGGTTGCGCCGCCGATTCCAGCGTCGAGCAGGCGGCGCTGGAACTGCTGCCCGGAGTGCGCGGAGCATTCTGCCTGGTGTTTATGGACGAGACCACGCTGTACGCCGCGCGCGATCCGTTCGGGGTGCGTCCGCTGTGCCTCGGTCGGCTGGACCGCGGCTGGGTGGTGGCCTCGGAGACCGCAGCACTCGACATCGTCGGCGCCTCCTTTGTGCGGGATATCGAACCCGGTGAGCTCCTGGCCATCGATGCCGACGGGGTGCGCTCCACCCGGTTCGCCCCGCCCACCCCCAAGGGCTGCGTCTTTGAGTACGTCTACCTCGCTCGCCCGGACAGCGTCATCGCCGGGCGCTCCGTGCACGGCACCCGGGTGGACATCGGGCGTCGGCTGGCCCGGGAGAAACCGGTCGAGGCCGACCTGGTGATCGGTGTGCCGGAGTCGGGCACACCGGCCGCGGTCGGCTACGCCCAGGAGTCGGGTATCCCGTTCGGTCAGGGTCTGATGAAGAACGCCTATGTGGGGCGCACCTTCATCCAGCCGTCCCAAACCATCCGACAACTCGGTATCCGGCTCAAGCTCAACCCGCTCAAAGAGGTCATCCGCGGCAAACGGCTGATCGTCGTCGACGACTCGATC
>SYAA01000100.1 GCA_005789055.1 Actinomycetota bacterium | reverse complement strand
GATCAATGGCGTGATGTCGTCGAGCATCCCGGCCAACTCGTCGAGGATCGGCTCGACCTGCGGGGTGTGCGATGCGACGTCGACAGCCACCTCGCGAGCCATGATCTCGCGCTGCTCCCATTCGGCGACGACGCGGCGCACGGTTTCGGTGGCACCACCGATCACGGTGGACGTCGGTGAGGCCACCACGGCGACTACAACGTCTTCGATCCCCTGGCTTTCCAATTCTTCGCGTACCTGCTGGGCCGGAAGTTCGACCGCAGCCATGGCACCGCCGCCGGCGATCTTCACGCACAACAGCGACCGTCGGCAGATGACCTTCACGCCGTCCGCGAGGGACAGCGCGCCGGCAACGACAGCGGCGGCGACCTCGCCCAGCGAGTGTCCGATGACCGCGCCGGGCGTCACACCGTAGGACGCCATGGTGGCGGCCAGCGCGACCTGCATTGCGAAGAGCGTGGGCTGTACGCGGTCGATACCGACCACCGTCTCCGGAGCCACCATCGCCTCGGTGATCGAGAAGCCGGACTCGGCGGCGATCATCGGTTCCAATTCGGCGATCTTGGCAGCGAAGACCGGTTCGGTGGCGAGCAGTCCAACGCCCATCTGAGCCCATTGCGAACCCTGTCCGGAGAACACCCACACCGGGCCACGGTCGTCCTGGCCGACGGCGGCCTGCAGTGGGTCGTCGCCCTCGGCGAGGGCCCGCAGGCCATCGACGAGTGCACCACGGTCCTCGGCGATCACAGCCTTGCGTACCTGACGATGGCCACGGCGGCGCGCCAGGGTGTAGGCGAGATCACCCAGCACCAGATCGGCGCCGGCAGCTTCGACCCAGTCGGCCATGCTCGCCGAGGTCTGACGAAGTCCTTCGGCGGACGAGGACGTGATCGGAAACACCAGTTTCGCGGCGGGCGCGTCGACCGGGCTCGCGCCGGTGTGGAGTGCGTCAGGTGCCTGCTCGAGCACGGCGTGCACATTGGTGCCGGACATGCCGTAGGAGGAGACGGCCGCGCGCCGCGGGGCGAGGGCTTCGTCGACCGGCCATGGGGCGGCCTCCTGCGGGACGAACAAACCGGTGTCGATCGCGGCAAGATGGTCGGGAAGCTGGTTGAAGTGCAGGTTTTTCGGCACGACCCCGTGATGAACCGCGAGCACGGCCTTCATCAAGCCCAGCACGCCGGCCGCGGACTCGGCGTGACCGAAATTGCTCTTGACGCTCGTGAGCGCACACCGTCCACCGGTGCCGTACACCGTGGACACGCTGGTGTACTCGATGGTGTCGCCGACCGGCGTTCCGGTGCCGTGTGCCTCGACCATGCCGACGGTGGCAGCATCGACGCCGGCCGCGGCCAGGGCGGAACGGAACACCGCGACCTGGGCGTCACCGGACGGGGTCAGGATGTTGTCGGTCCGGCCGTCCTGGTTGGAAGCGGTAGCACGGATCACCGCGAGCACTCGGTCGCCATCTCGTTGGGCGTCGTCGAGGCGCTTGAGCATGACGACACCGCAGCCTTCGGCCCGGACGAAGCCGTCGGCTTCGACGTCGAAGGAATGGCAGCGCCCGGTCGGCGACAACATTCCCTGGCCGGACGCCGAGGCGTACAGGCGCGAATCGAGCATCAGCATCACGCCACCGGCTAGGGCCATGTCGGTTTCGCCGTCGTGCAGGCTTCGGCAGGCTTGATGCACGGCGACCATGCTCGACGAGCAGGCGGTGTCGATGGTCAGGGCGGGACCATGCAGTCCGAGCGCGTGGGCAATGCGGCCCGAGGCCATGCTGAAGGGGTTGCCGGTGAACGCGTAGGCCTGGTCGAAGGCGCCGGCGTCACTGGTGACCATCGCGTAGTCATCGTGGGACATGCCGATGAAGACACCGGTTGACGTGCCGGACATCGACGCCGGTGTGCGGCCGGCCTGTTCGACGGCCTCCCAGCAGGTCTCCAGCAGCACACGGTGCTGCGGATCCATGGCGATGGCCTCGCGTTCGTTGATGCCGAAGAAGTCGGGGTCGAAGCCCGTGACGTCGTCGAGGAAGGCGCCCCACTTCGACACCGAGCGGCCGGGCACGCCGGACTCGCGGTCGTAGAGTTCGTCGGCGTCCCAGCGGTCGCCGGGAATCTCGGTGACCAAGTCGTCGCCGCGCAGCAGTGCTTCCCACAGCTGGTGGGTCGAGTTGATACCGCCCGGCAGTCGGCAGGCCATGCCGACCACGGCGATCGGAGTAGCGGAGGAATCGCGCACTTCGGTCACACCTCGTTCTTCGTCAGTACCCGTTCTTCGCCGGTACAGGCCACGATGTTTCACTTCGGGGCCGCCTTGAGTTCTCCGATGCGGAGCGCGCCGTTGCGTTCGATATCAACTCGAGGTTGCCAGTGCTGGCTAAAGAATAACCGACTCGGTGCGAAATTGCGATATTTCGCTTTCGGCGCAGTAAACGCGCTGCGGGCGGTTAGCGAACTCATCAGTGGCGGGAGCTTGCACGGTAGAAAGTTAGCCACTGACCCGCGGTCCGTGCCTGCCCGGGCCTCGAATTGAACAGTCTGGCACACCGTTACTACATGTCAGTGGTTAGAAATGCTTACTGCCGAGCAGTGATAGCCAGCGCCAAGGGCGGCGGCATCGTGATTGCTGTAGCGTTCAAGATCAGGCGCGCATATTTACTGCTTTATGCCGTATTCAGCAAACACAAATAGGTGTTTATCATCCGCCTATTTTTTTTGATACAGCAAATATCATCGAGGGTTGCCGCGAGACCCCGCCGGTTACGGTCCGTCGGCTTCCGGGCCGCGTACGGTTTAATGCCATTCCTGAGAGAAGGGGCTACCCTATCTTGGGATATTCTAACTGTTTGACCAGGGGGTTAGCCGATCCGCTGATTTTGTCCGCAACAAACCTGAGAATCACCTGAGAATGGCTGGAGGGAAATGTTCCGGTGCGCGACACTTCGACACGATGAACCCTTTTAAGCGTACCGCGTCATAAACACGGGGGAACTCGTGTGAAATGCGCAAAACCGATGAATCACGCGCGCGAGTTACGCACTATCCATCAGTAAATGGCGCTCTAGATAACCCCTGGACAGCGCGGTGGGTACCTGATCGGTACTGCGTCGCTGGACGCTCCGGCGCCGTCCGAACCCATCCTGGTGTTAGCTGGAGCCCGCCGATCGGTCGGCCTAGCCTGCCGCGGTGGCGGAAGACGACGGGTCATACGCCGAACCAAACTCGGCGATCGGTGCAAACCCCTTCCGACGCGCCACCGAGGCTCCGAGGCGCACCAGCGCCCCCATGGGAACGAAACCGGCCTGGTCGCTGAGTACCAGTGGCGTCAGCAGCCTGTTGTGGACGAAGGCAAACGCCAGACCTGACTCGGGTATCGCCCAGCCGCACGAACCGCCGAGCCCGACGTGGCCGAAGCCGGGCAACACGCCGGGCAACGCCAGGCCGTGGTAGCCGAGGTGAAACGCCATCGGCAGGATCAGGTTGCGATCCGGGTTCAGCGAGCGGCGCCCGGTCAGGGCGGCCACCCGTTG
>SYAA01000099.1 GCA_005789055.1 Actinomycetota bacterium | reverse complement strand
GAGCATCCCGTCGGAGTGTGCGAGCAGATCGGCCATGGTGACCGGAACTGCGGTGCGTCCCAGCGCCACATCGCTGCCCTCAGCCATGAACGGTGACCGGCCGTCACCCCCGTCGAAGTCGATGTACTGCTCTCCTGCAGCCGATAACCCACTCACCCGCGCCTTGCTCGACTCCGACAGCTTCACCGCCGAATCAAGACGAATCTCGGCGTTGACCCCAGCCGGGGTGATCAGCAGCTTCTCAACCTTGCCGATCGGCACCCCGCGCAGGGTGACGTCCTGATTAGGCAGCAGCCCGCCGGAGGCCGGCAGTTCGACCGTGACCCGATAGACCGACGCCAGTGGATTCCAGCGCAACGCCCCCAGCGTCAGATACGACAACCCGACGAGCAGGGTGAGGGCCAAGGCGCCCGCGGACAGCCAGGTCTTGTGCCGGTGTCCGTAGCGGACCGCGCCGACGAGACCGTCGGCCATCACCCCGATCACGAGCCCGGACCGGACGAGCCGGGCGGGGGCCCGTGGACGGCCCACTGGCCGGGGTCGGTCGGGCTGGGGATCACCGGCACCTGCGGGACGTTCGGGCCCCGCCCGACAATCCGCTCCTGGAGACGCAGCAGGGTGTACTGGAACGAACCGACAAGCTGATTCCAGGTGGACCATTTCGGCCCATGGAGGCCCGGGTCTCCCGGGAAGCCGATATCGGGTATCGAACCGAGGACCAGCCGGTCGATACTGCCCTTCGCCGCGAACGAGTTGCCGGCGAAGGCCTTGATGAACGGCGGCATCAGCCGGTTGATCGCCAACAAACTGGTGTCGGGGTCCAGGACGGCGTCGTTGAGCGCGCTGGACATGGTATTGAGATCGGCGATCATGCTGCGGCCGCTGGTATCGGTGCCGGCTACCGACGGGAACCTTCTGAGCATCTCGGCGGTGCTGCCCCCCTCAACCACGAGGTCCGCGATCCGGGTGGTGCGCTGGGCGAGGGTGTCGGTCGCCGGCGCCGCCGCGCTCATCAGCTCGGCGATGACGTCACTCTTGGCATCGATCTCCCGGGAGAGCCCGGATAGCGCAGTCAGCGAGTCCGTCAACTGGCCGGTGCGCGCGTTCATGACGCCGAGCAGCCGATTCGTGCGGTCGATCAGCTGAGCGAAATTGCGACCGCCGTCCTCGCCGGCCGCCTTGCCGGCGCCGTTGACGATGTCGGTCAGGTTCTTCACCGCTCCGCCGTTGACCAGAACAGCCGCCCCGGTAAGCAGGCTCTCAACGGTCGCGGCAGCTCGGGTGTCCGTGATCCCGATGGTGTCACCGTCGGTGAGCAAGGGCACTCCCGACGACACATTCGCGGGTGGCTTCACGGCGATGAAGACATCCCCCAGCGGCGTTGCCGAACGAAGTTCGGCGGTGGTCCCCCGGGGCAACCGGACACCCTCGGCGATCCGCAGCGTGGCCACCGCGGTGTAGTCGCGGGCCTCGATGGACTCCATCTGACCGACGTCCGCGCCGGCGAGTCGAACCGTCGCGAAGGCCGGCACGTTGAGGGCGTTCTCAAACACCGCGGTCACGTTGAATCCGCCCTTTCCCGCGCCCGGATGGGGCAGCGGGAGACTGGCAAGTCCGCTGGTGGCGCAACCGGTCCCGGTGAGCGAGACCGCTACCGTCAGTGCGGCGATCTTCTTACCCGCGGTCATCATCTCGGTCCCTCCGACGCATAACTTTTCTGCCCCATCGCTGTAAGACCGTCGAGAATGTAGGACACTCCGAAATCCGGGCCGAAGTCCTTCAACGTTCCGGTACTGCAACCCAATTGCCGCAAGTGCATCAGATTGCACACTTCTTTGATCGGCTGGGTGTCGAACAAACTCTTGTCGGTCAGGAGGTGCACCCGCGCGGCACCGTTCTCCCTGTCAAAGATGTTGTAGAGGTTGTCCAGCGTCATGGGAAAGACATTGAGAAACTCGGCGATCTCACGCTGAAACTCGACCGTGGTATCCAGCGTTGTATCGCCGTTGGCGAGCATTGCGTTGATGGCGTCGTGATTCTGCTCCAGTAGGTCGCCGAGTTGGGTCAGCACCACGTTGAACTGCTTTCCGGTGGTGCCCCTGCCTAAGTCCTCGTCGGCAAGCACCTGACTGAGAACCCGGACCGTGGAGCCGAAGTCACGCAGCATCGCATCGTTGGCGGCCGCGGCGTCCATCAACGTGCTCAGATTGTCGATCACCGTGGTGAGTTGTTCCTTGCTCTGGGCACCGCCGTCGGCGCCGAGTTTGAGAACCTTTGACAGTTCGCCGAGCGCGGACTTGATGCGATCGCCGTTACCGTCCGCCATCAAGGCGGTCGAATCGACGAGGGTGCGGACCGCGCCGTTACCCTCGCCGTCGCCGCTGAGGGACGTCGCGAGCCGGTCGATCATGTCGAGGGTTTTGGTGAATTCGATCGGAGTCCTGGTCCGGTCCAGTCCGATCGTGGCGTGGTCGTCCATCGCCGGTCCACCCCTATAGGGCGGCGTCAACTCGACGGAGCGTTCGGCGAGGATCGACGTCTGCATGGTGACGGCCTGGGCATCGGCCGGGATCGTGACGTCCTTGTCGACGGTGAACTCGACCTCGACATAGCCGGTTTTCGGGGTGACCTTGGTGACGCTGCCGACTTTCATGCCGAGAACCTGAACGTTGTTGGACGGGTAGAGGCCGGCGGCGTTCTCGAACTGGGCGGTCAGCGTGATCGTGTTGCGGCGCTCCTTGATAACAGACCAGCCGTAGAGCGACGCGACAGACGCCGCCACGACGGCCAGCGCGGCCAGGATCAGAAACCCGCTACCGCGCCTCACTGGCAGTCCTTGAAGTACTCGATCATCCCGAACTGCTTAGCGCGACCGCTGATCGCGCACATCCAGGAGTCGATGGCGAGGCCGTTGATGACGTTGCCGTCGACTGAGTTCCCGGTGCCGGTGGCGTTGGCGACGCTGCGCAACCCGATGGGGGCACTCTGCAATATTGAGTGCACGATGTCATCACGTTGGGCCAGCAGGCCGGTGAGTTTGTTCGTGTTGGCCAGCAGCGCATCCATCTGCGGCCGGTTGCCAACGATGGTGTCATCGAGAGCGTAGACCAGCTGGGTAAGCGACTGCAGCATCTCGTGGAATTCCGCACGGCGCGCGACGAACTCGCCGAACAGCTGCTGGCTCTGGTTGACCATGCTGCCGATGCTGGCCTGCTGGCGGCGTAACGTCGTCGTCACCAGGTCCATGGTCTTGAGCATGCTGCCGAGTTGTGCGCGACGGTCAGCCATCACCGTAGAAAGCTTCTGCAGGTTGTCCATCGCCTTGGGGATCATCGGGGGCAGCGTCTCGATCTGCCTGCCCAGCGCCTCGACCGCACTCGCCAATTGCTCGGTGTCGACCTCACCGTAGTTGACGG
>SYAA01000098.1 GCA_005789055.1 Actinomycetota bacterium | reverse complement strand
GCGAGCGAGTTGCAGGCGGGCATCCTCGCCGGTTGGCTGACATGGTTTCACGACCCGGGCATGCGGGGAATCGGCCGCACGACAAGAACCGCGCTGCGCGCCCTGGACTCTGGGGCCGCCTGGTACCGGTCCACCGTGGTGCACAGCGATGCCTGCGGTGCGGTGATGCGCGTCTCGCCGTGCGCCTTCCTGCCCGACGGACTGTGGCAGCCGGTGTCGGCGTGGCAGGCCGCCACCACCCACGGCGATGCCGCGGCCATCGCGTCGGCGCTGCTGGCCGCGGCGGTGTTGCGCCGGGTGATCACCGCCACCGATCCGACGGCGATGGTGCGCGACGGCCTGCTCGGCCACGCGATTGAACTCAGCCACGACGATGCCCTCGTGAGTGCCGCCGCACCGTGGCTGATCGACCATCCGCGCACCGGCACCTTCGAGCTCGCGGGCGACCTGATTCGAACCGGCATGGTGACGGTGCGCCAGGCACTGCAGCAGGCCCACGAGGCCACGCCGAAGTTTCTCGCCGATCCCTGGATCGCCGACCCGTCCCGTCGGCGTTACGGCGGCCAGGGGTGGCGCTCACCCCAGGCGCTGGCGTGCGCCCTGCTGTGTGTCGACATGCTGCCCGGTGATCCGGTGGAGGCATTGCGTAGAGCGGTGACCACCGGGGGAGACAGCGACACTCTTGGCGCTATTGCCGGGTTCTTCCTCGGCGGCGGGTACGGCGACGTGTGGCCGAAACACTGGCTGATCAGGTTGGAGCCCCGCTACAGCGCCTGGATCGATGGCGCCGCGGCGTATGTCTTCGACTGAGCACTGGCCCGTCGACAAGATCGCGGGAAACCTGGCGCGCGCGCCGCGGGGCAGACGGTGCGTGCTGTTGACCACCGGTGCGCTGAACCCGATTCATCGTGGGCACGTCGCGATGTTCGATCGCGCTCGAGACGTGCTGGAGTCCGAGTACGGCCTCGACGTCGTCGGCGGATTCCTATCGCCATCGCATGACTCCTACCTGTCCGGCAAGTACCTGTCCGGCAAGCGCCTGTCCGGCAAGCGCCTGTCCGGCAACCACGGCGATGACACGTTTTTTCCCGCCGCCCAACGCCTCGCCCTGTGCGCGGCCGCGACCGAAGACCATCCGTTCCTGGCGGTGGCGTCCTGGGAGAGCTCGGTCTCGGGCCGGTGGCCTGACTTTCCTGAGGTCACGGCCACGCTCGAACGCGTTCTGGACGAACGGTTTCCCGGCGAGGGCATCGGCGTCATCTATCTGTGCGGCCAGGACCACTTCCGTTACGCGGCGAGGGCCGGGCTTCCGGGGGTCGCGGTGATCACCCGCGCCGGCCGCGCGGAACCCAGCGATGCGGCGCGCACGATCTACGCGGTGCCGACCGCCTCCGACGATCCGTGCGGTCAGATGAGTTCAACCCAAGTTCGGGAAGCGCTGAAGAATGAGGACGTGCAGACGCTGCGGTCGTGCCTGCATCCGGCCGTTCTCGCGATGCTGCTTCGGTGGCGTTAGCGCACCGGGCAGTGGGCGGCCGACGGTGCGGCCGTCACGGCCGGACGCCTTGAGCGGACCTGAATCCGGGCGCCGCGGTGCGGCTCCAGGATGACCCCGCGCACCCGTTGACGCTCTCCCGGCGCCGTCGTGGTGCCCAGCTCGACGCGGCGCAGCACCTCGCGCAGAATGACCCTCATCTCGACCAACGCGAAATTGGCGCCCAGGCATCGGCGGTTCCCGCCGCCGAACGGCAGCCAGGTGGTCGGGCCCAGGATTGTGGATCTGGGATCGGAGCCCAACATCCGGTCCGGATCGAACCGATCGGGCTGCTTGTATGTCGCGGCACTGCCATGGATCAGTCCGACCCCGGGGACGACCATGACACCCGCGGGAAGCCGATATCCGCCGAGTTCTATTGGGGCGGTGAGGGTTCGGCCCACGTCGAACACGACGGGGCGGATCCGCAGGGTCTCCTTGCAGATCGCATCCAGATACTCGTCGGCTGCCGGATCGCCGGCGGCGCTGCCCTCGGCGGCCTGCACGGCCCTGGCCAGGATCGCCGGATGCCGGGTCAGCTGCTCCAGGGCCCAGGACAGTGCGGTGGCGGTGGTGTCGTGCCCGGCGGCCAGCAGCGTCATCAGCTGATCACGCAACTCGGTGTCGCTCATCTGTCGGCCGTCATCATCGGCGGCGCGCACCAGCATGGCCAGCACGTCGGTCCGGTCAGCCAGGTCCGGGTCGGCGCGACGATCGGCGATCTCGGCGTACAACAGCGCGTCCGCCTCATCGAGGCGCCGGCGGACGTACCGCCACGGACGGCGCTGCTGAAGTTTCGGACGATAGAGGGCCAGCGTCGCCCACGGTCCCAGGCTCAACACCCGCGGCATGACCTCGCGCAGCGCGGCCAGCCGGGCCGGATCGGTGGCGCCGATGACGGTGCGCAGGATCACCTCCAGGGTGATCTCAGACATTTTCGGGCCGACCGGAAACTCGACACCCACCGGCCACCCGGCGATGTTGGCGGCGGCGACCTCGCTCATCACCGGCGTTTGGCGGGCAACAGCCTCCCGCGCGAACGGCGCCATCATCAGGCGGCGCCGGTCGCGGTGGACGTCGCCATCGACGACGAGCACCGAACTCGCACCGAGGATCTCAGCCAGCATCGGCGAATTCGCCTCGCCGGCGTGGAACACCGCCGGATCACCGGCGAAGACGGTCTTCACATCAGCGGGGTCGGCCAGGTAAATCAGCGTCCCCATCGACGCGACCCGCATCGTGAACATATTCCCGTAGTGGCGCTGGTAGGCGGCCACCAACCGGGGCCAGTAGCGCAGCAACAGTGCTGCCTGAACGACGCGGGGCAGCGGTGGGCCCGGCGGCAACGTGAGCTTTGCTGATTGGCTCATACATCAACTGTACGACCCCGGGGACACTGTTCACCCGTTGTTAGCCCGCCGCTCAGTGTCATTACCCGATCAGATCATCAGCGCTGATGACACTGAGCGCATGCGATGCACCGTGTTCGGTACCGGCTACCTCGGCGCAACACATGCCGCAGGGATGGCAGAGCTGGGTCATGAGGTTGTCGGCGTCGACATCGACCCCGGCAAGGTCGCCAAACTTTCCGGCGGCGACATCCCGTTCTACGAACCCGGTCTGGCGAAGGTTCTGCGCGACAACCTCGCTGCCGGCCGGCTGCAGTTCACCACCGACTACGACCTGGCCGCCGACTTCGCCGACATCCACTTCCTGGGTGTGGGAACACCGCAGAAGAAGGGCGAGTACGGGGCCGACCTTCGGCACGTGCACGCCGTGATCGACGACCTCGTCCCGCGGCTGACGCGACCCTCGGTGATCGTCGGCAAGTCCACCGTCCCGGTGGGCACCGCAGCGGGCCTGGCCACCCGGGCCCGGGCGCTGGCCGGTGACGGCGTGCCGATCGAGGTCGCCTGGAACCCGGAGTTCCTCCGCGAGGGTTTCGCTATTCACGACACCCTGCACCCGGATCGCATCGTCGTCGGCGTCGAAGACGGCTCGACGCGCGCCGAGGCCGCGCTTCGTGAGCTCTACGCACGTCTGCTTGACGATGGCGCGCCCTTGATTGTGACCGATCTGCAGACCGCCGAATTGGTGAAGGTGTCGGCGAACGCCTTTCTGGCGACGAAGATTTCGTTCATCAACGCCATCTCGGAGGTCTGCGAGGCCGCCGACGCCGACGTGCGGGTGCTCGCCGACGCACTTGGTCATGATCCGCGCATCGGTCGCCAATTCCTCAATGCCGGTTTGGGTTTCGG
>SYAA01000097.1 GCA_005789055.1 Actinomycetota bacterium | reverse complement strand
TTCATTTTGCCGCTTAACAGCTGGCCAGGGCCGTGGCTCACGGTGGCCTGGGTGGTGATGGGCGCAGCGATCGTGTTGACCGTGGTGACCGGTTTGGACTACGTGCACTCCGCGATGCGGAGCAGGACGGCCGCTGACTGATCCGTCTGAACCGTCGGCGGGAACTGGACGCGGAACTCGCGCGTTGCAGTAGGTAATGCGACGACTCGAGGAGGATGCGCGATGGCGGCTGTAGTGCTGCGAGCAGTGATTGGTGATGTGTTGCGGCGTGCCCGCACGTCACAGGGGCGGACGTTGCGTGAGGTTTCGGATTCCGCCCGGGTAAGCCTGGGCTACCTCTCGGAAGTGGAACGGGGACGCAAAGAGGCCTCCAGCGAACTGCTGAGTGCCATCTGTGCCGCTCTGGATGTTCCGCTGTCGCGGGTGCTCTGTGACGCCGGCACCGAAATGGCCTGCCAAGAGGCGGTGGAACGCAGCGCGGGCGCGGTTGTCGCCGCCGCCCAGGGCGCCGTCGGGCGTCCGGTCGCCATGGCGGTTGCCTGATTTGCCAGAATGTGGTGACGGAGTTTGGCACCTGGGTATGGTCGGAGCGCTCGACCCGATAAATTAGGCGTCGACTCTGATCACACGGCACTCACTCGAAGGCAGGGCAACACACATGGCCAATCCGTTCGTCAAAGCATGGAAGTACCTGATGGCGTTGTTCGGCTCCAAGGTCGACGAATACGCCGACCCCAAGGTGCAGATCCAGCAGGCCATTGAGGACGCGCAACGCCAGCACCAGGGGCTCACGCAGCAGGCGGCTCAGGTGATCGGCAACCAGCGCCAACTCGAGATGCGGCTCAACCGCCAGCTGGCCGATATCGAGAAGCTCCAGGCCAATGTCCGTCAGGCGCTGACCCTGGCCGACCAGGCCACCGCGGCCGGCGATGCGGGCAAGGCTACCGAGTACACCAACGCCGCGGAGGCCTTCGCCGCCCAGTTGGTGACTGCCGAGCAGAGCGTCGAGGACCTGAAGTCAATGCACGATCAAGCGCTGCAGGCCGCAGCGCAAGCCAAGAAGGCCGTCGAACAGAACGCCATGATGCTGCAGACCAAGATCGCCGAGCGCACCAAGCTGCTTAGCCAACTCGAACAGGCGAAGATGCAGGAGCAGGTCAGCGCTTCGCTGCGGTCGATGAGTGAGATCGCCGCGCCCGGCAGCACGCCCAGCCTCGATGAGGTCCGCGAGAAGATCGAGCGTCGCTACGCCAACGCCATGGGATCGGCTGAGTTAGCGCAGAACTCGGTCCAGGGCCGGATGATGGAAGTGCAGTCGGCCAGCGTTGAGATGGCCGGACACTCCCGGCTCGAGCAGATCCGGGCTTCGATGCGCGGTGAGGCGCTGCCGTCCGGCGGCGGCGCCACCGCCACGCCGGCCACTCCGATCAGCACACCCGAGCCCGAGCAGCCGCTCGGCCAATAGGTTCTTTTCTTCAGGGGGCGAGCACTCGATGGCGGTCAGAACAGACCAATCGGGCTTCGTCTCGCGTCCGCGACGCTCGACCCTGCAACGGGGGATCGACGCCGCGGCCGAATACGCCGACGTGGCGGCGCAGAAACTTGGCGCCGCTGCGGATCCGCGGGCCCGGCTGCTGCGAAAGCGGCGCTGGGCACTGCGGCTGGGGCTGTTCTTCGGGTTCGCCTCGGCGTTCTGGGTATTTCTCACCGGCCTGCTCGCGGTGTGGAACACCCCGGTATGGGGATTGCTGATCACCGGACTGATCGCCGCCGGCGCCGCTGCCCCGGCGACGTTGTTGCTGTTGCGCTACCGGTGGCTGCGCGGCGAGCCATTGCCACCGCTTCGTCAAGTCAGTGCGCGACGGCTGCCGCCGTTCGGTTCAGTCGCTCGGCCGGCCATCTCGGCGTTGGGGGCGTCCGAGCGCGGTCTGCATTCCCTGCTGGGTGTGATGAGCCGCGGAAACATGCTGCCGCCGGAGGAAATCCGGGAACTCACCGATGCGGCAGGGCGCTCCGCCGCGGCCATGACGGCGACGGCAGCCGAGGTGACATCGATGGAGCGTGCAGCGAGCGAGAACCCGCATGCGCGGGCATATCTGGCGCCGACGATCAACGCGTTCACGGCTCAACTCGACAGTGGTGTGCGGCAGTACAGTGCGATGGTCACCGCGGCGGCGCAGTTGGTGGCTGCGGTGGATTCCGACGGCAGGGCCGCGGGTGTATTCCAGCAGCGCTATCGGCATGAACTCACCGACGCCACCGATCGGTTGCTGGGTTGGGCGCAGGCCTTCGAGGAACTCGGCCCGGGCCGCTCGTCGCGACCCGCGGGTTGGTGACCCCGCCGACCGTGTGGCCTGTGCGCGTTTCTGCCGAGTTGGCCGTACCTACGGCCCACGGTCGCGTTACAGGGTCGGCCGCAGCGCCGGAATGACGGCCCCGAGTAGCCCGCGCGCGAGGGCCTTGGTGAAGTCGAACATGTCGAAGTAGTCCCGCCAGAGGGTGATCCGGCCGTCTGTCACCTCGAAGACCCCGCACACCCAGAACTGCAGGCGCACCCGGCCGAATACCAGGGCGTCGGTGCGTTCGGTCAATACTGACGAGCCGTTGACGGCAATGCGGTGAATCTTCACCTCGAAGCCGGCCCGGCCCTCCATGGAGCGGAAAAGCTTCATGGCACGGGCCCGGCCGCGGATGGTCGGGAAACCGACATTCTGGTAGACGAGGTGTTCGTCGAGCGCCGCGCCCGCGCCATCAATATCGTGATCCTGCATCGCGGCCAGGAAGATCTCGACGGTACGGGCATTGTCGGGGTGAAGCCGGTCGATGCTCGTGCTGCCATTGGTGGTCTCGGTCATGGGCGACAGCCTAGATCCTGGGGCCCCTGATGTGCTGGGGCCCCTTATCTGCTGTGGCATGGTGGGGCGGATGCGGGTCGCCGTCGTCGCCGGGCCGGAAGCGGGTCATGCGTTCCCCGCGATCGCGCTGTGTCTGCGCTTCGCCGCGGCCGGAGATGACCCGGTGCTGCTGACGGGTGTTCAGTGGCTCGACACCGCGCGGAGTGCCGGGGTGGACGCGGTCGAACTGCGGGGCCTGGACCCTGTCGACTCCGACGACGACACCGACGCCGGTGCCAAACTCCATCACCGGGCCGCACGCATGGCGGTACTGAACCTGCCCGTACTGCGACATCTGAAGCCCGATCTGGTGGTCTCCGACGTGATCACCGTGTGCGGCGGGATGGCCGCCGAACTTGCCGGCGTCCCCTGGATCGAACTCAGCCCGCACCCGCTGTACCAACCGTCTAAGGGCCTGCCACCGATCGGCAGCGGACTGGCGCCGGGCGCCGGCCTGCGGGGACGCC
>SYAA01000096.1 GCA_005789055.1 Actinomycetota bacterium | reverse complement strand
TCCGGTGCAGTGTCGTCGCGGAGAAACGCCGCAGCGCCATGAGGAATCGACCGATCAGGGCGCGTCCGCCGGTCAGTACCTCGGGTGCGGGCGTGCCGAACCACTCGTTGTCCAGCGGTCCGCGAACGAGTTCTGCGTCACTACCGAGGCGCTCCGCGGGCAACGGGGTAGCGACGACGTGCCGCAGGCCGTCGAGGCGGGCCTGCGGTGCCGAGCCGAAGTAATCCGGCCAGGGCAGCACCGTGAAGTCGAAGTTCTCGTCGCTTTCCAGGTAGTCGATCAGTGCCGCGCCACCGCGGACATAGGTGTCCTGCAACTCGCGCGGGGTGCGGTCACCGACGACCGCGTGGAAGTAGGTCAGCGCCGCCTCGATGGTGTCGTCGCTACCCGCTCGACGCAGAACGGCATTGCAGGGAAACCACATTCCGCCACCGCCGGAGTAGGCGGTCGTGCCGCCGAACTTCTCGCCGGCCTCCAGCAGTGCCACCGAGAGGCCCTCCCGCGCCGCCGTGTAGGCGCCGGTGATCCCACCACCGGAGCCGACGACGATCACGTCGACGGTGTCGTCATACCCGGTGTCGTCATATCCGGTGTCGTCATATCCAGGGCGGTCATCGCCGATCATCGCGTCATCCCCACTCATGGTTCATCGCCCGGGACTCGGCGATCTCATCGACAGTTTCGATCGGACGCAATCGCGGCCGACTCACCGCGATGAGCACCAGAGCGATCAGGCCGGTGACCGCACCCAGTCCGAATATAATGGTGTAGCTGCTTTCCGGAGGAAATCCAGTGCCGTTGCGGCTCAGCAGCACCGCGACGATTGCGGCGGCCACCGAGGCACCGACGGTACGGGCGATAGCGTTCATGGACGTCGCGACCCCGGTCTCGCCGACGTCCACCTCCCGGACAACCAGGGAGGGCAGCGCGCCGTAGGCAAGGCTGATGTAGATGTTGATCAAGAGGCCGCCACCGATGATCTGCCAGGGCGCGGAATGGGCCACTGCGAGCAGGGTGAACCCGACAATGCCGACGGCGATGCCCACGACCAGCACAGGCCGGGCCCCGAAACGGTCGATGTAGCGCCCACTGACCAACGCGGTGAGGAATCCGGCGAGTGCGCCCGGCATCAAGAACACCACGCTGGCGAACAATACGGTGGCCGCAAAACCGTAGCCGCTGCCGGCGGGGGCCTGAACGAAGCCGGTCAGTCCGAGGAACCCGAAGTACAGGCCCATCCCGACGGCTACGGTGGCAATGTTGGTCAGCAAAATCGGACGACGCATGAGCATGCTCGTCGACACCAGTGGTTGCGGGCATCGTCGCTCCCACCACCACCAAAGAGCCAGTACAACGGCCGCAGTCACGGCGCAACCTATCGTGCGTGCCGAGGTCCACCCCCACGGACTTCCCTGGGTAATCCCGAGCAGCAGCAGTGACAACCCGACCGCCAGACCTGCCGCGCCGATCCAGTCCACCGTTCCGGTGGCGCTGTGCGGGCGCTTCGGGACGATGACCATCACGGCGATGGTGACCACCGCGACGAACGCTGACACAAACCAGAATGCGCGATGGTAATCCGCATCGCCACGCATGAGCAGTCCGACGGACACCAAACCCATGGCGCCGCCGAAACCGAGTACCGCCGACAGCACCGCCAAGGCTGACATCAGGCGTTCGGGTGGGAGTTCTTCGCGCAGTATCGAGACGCCAATCGGATACAGCGCAAATGACGCGCCCTGCAGGACCCGCGCCACGATCAGCAGCGCAAAGGACGTTGTTGTCGCTGCGAGCAGCGAGCCAGCCAGGACAACCGCCAGCACCCCCAGCAATATCCGTTTCTTGGTATGGAGATCCGCCAACCGGCCCAGCAGGGGAGTGATGGATGCCGCTGCCAGCAGGTTGGCGGTGACCGTCCAACTGATGGCGGCAAGAGAGACGCCGAGTTGGTTGGACATCACCCCGAGGATCGGAACGACACCGGTCTGCAGCACGGCCACCGTCAGCACCGTCACGCTCATGGTCGCGACGAGCCGGGGATTGGTGGTGCTCACCCCGATATCCGCCATCGCTGTGATTATGCGGTCTCAGAATATCCATCGGGCGGCGGGGTGCCCGGCGCGGCCTGTGCAAGGATTCCCGCGTGGTTGTGGCTCTCGCGCATTTCATCGCAGATGGCACCGGCGCCTTCGAGCCGACAGAGTTCGCGCTCAGCCGTTGGGGGAAGGACACCCTCAACGGCCCGGCCATCGTCGGTCTGGCGGCGCGATCCCTCGAGTCTGAATACAGCATGCCCGGCTTTCTGCCCGCCCGGTTGACCACCGATCTGTTCAAATCCGCTCGCCGGGTGCCGACCCTCGTGCGAACACGCCTCGTCCGTGACGGCCATCGCATCCGCAATACCGAATGCGACATTGTCCAGGCTGATGCCGTCGTTGCCCGAGCGACGCTGGTGCAATATCGGCAGTCCGGCCCGCCGCCGGGCCGGGAGTGGGTCGGCCGAACCGAGTTCAGTCCTCCCGCCGACGTCACGGGCGCGGTGTACTTCGTCGGAAGTGATGACGTCGGCTGGGATCCTTCCGGAGAGGTCCACCAGAACACCTCGCGCAAACGCGTTTACCACAGGACGATCGACGTGGTGGCCGGTGAGATACCGAGTCCGTTCGTGCGGGCCGTGGTCGCCGCCGAAGCGACAAGCCTGGTGACTAATCTCGGTACCCGTGGAATCGGCTACATCAACGGTGATCTGACCGTCGCGCTGTCGCGGCTTCCCGTGGGGGATTACGTTGGTGTGCAGGCAGATTCCCACTGGTGCTCGGAAGGAATCGCCACCGGCAGCGCCACGCTCTTCGATGATGTTGGTCCGTTCGGCACCGGCATGGTGACCGCGATCGCCAACCCGGCGGCCCAGATCGACTTCGGCCGCTCCGGCACGCGATGACCCGTAGCACGGTACTGATCGACGTCGCCGAAGTGATGAGGCAGTTGGCCGAGGGCCATCAGCCGGCGATTCTCGATGTCCGGTGGCGGATGGACCAGCCTGACGGTCGGGAAACCTATCTCGCCGGCCACATTCCCGGAGCGGTGTATGTGTCGCTGGAGGATGAGCTCAGCGATCATTCGCGCACCGGGAGAGGCCGCCATCCGTTACCATCCGGAACCGAGTTGCAGACCGCTGCTCGGCGCTGGGGCCTGCGCGTCGACCAGCAGGTGATCGTGTACGACGACTGGAATAGGGCCGGGTCCGCTCGCGCCTGGTGGGTGCTGACAGCGGCCGGTATCGACAACGTCCGCATTCTTGACGGCGGCCTGGCGGCATGGACGGCGGCCGGAGGAGAATTGCAGGCGCACGCGCCGCAGTTTCCGCCGGGGGATGTGAGCGTCGTCCATGACGACCTCTATGCCGGCGCGCGCGCGACGCTCACGGCGCAGCAGGTCAGCGATGGAGAGGTCACCGTCTTGGTCGATGCGCGGGCACCGCAGCGTTTCCGCGGTGAGTTCGAGCCGGTGGATCCAGTGGCCGGGCACATTCCCGGTGCGCGGAATGTGCCCAGCACGTTGGTGCTCGCCGACGACGGCGCGTTTCTCGCAGATGCCGATCTGCGGGCGCTCTGGGCGGACATCGGCGTTGCCGACAACGATGTCGGGGTCTATTGCGGTTCTGGTGTCACGGCGTCGGTGGTGCTGGCGGCATTGAGCGCCACCGGTATCGAGGGGGCACTGTTTCCCGGGTCCTGGTCACAATGGTGCTGGGGGAGCCAAAGCAGCAAAGCCGTTGACCAGCGCTATGCTGCTGAGTAGATGTCCAGGGGAACTTATGGGGGAGACGGTTCGGTGACGGTGACGACGGCGGCGTGGGTGGGACGCGTCGGCGGCTTGGCGGCCGCGCTAGGGGCCGGTGCTGTGGTTGGTTTCTTGACCTGCGCCCCTGCCTCAGCTGCACCCGCGGACTCGGCGAACTCGGCGAACTCGTCGGCGCGAGCCGACGATCGGAAAGCATCACCGGCGCGCCGTGCCGCCGTCAGCGGCGACCAGTCGCGCACCGCGGCCCGGCCGGTGGCAGCGGCGGCGTCAAGGGTCGCAGCGGTGAACGTCATTGCCCCGCCGAGCAAGCGCGTTGCCGCGAACCTCGTCACGCAGGCCCCTGCTGCGCCCTCGCCGAGTGCCGGAACCCCCGCCGCGACGGGGCGGGAGGCACGGAAGACGCAGCGCGCTGCAGCACAGCAGACCCCTACGCAGCCGGCGCAGGGCGCCAACATCACCTTCCCGTGGTGTGACCCCCGTGGCCGCCCGATCACGATCTATAAGGGCACACATTTTGCCATCCCGAACAACGGCGGATACTTCATCAAGCAAACCGTCGGCACCGGCACCTTCACCACCAACTCCGCTTATGACCTCAAAGATGTTGACCAGTTCGACTGGAACAAGTTCACCGGGATCACCTTCACTCCACTGGAGCCCGACTACAACGCCGCCATGGTCGGCTGGCGGTACAACCTGACCACTCAGGAATTCGAGATCGGCCCCTACTACAACCTCGACAAAGCGCGGCTTAGCCCGAACAGCAACGAGGTGATCTCGGTACCGGCGGGGGAGACATTCCAGTTCAACGTCGACTACAGCGGCATCACGCTGATCTACGGCGACCGCACGGTGTACAAGCCCTACCCGCCTGGTTTGACCGCGAACGTCTGGACCGCCGCGCGGGTCAGCGGATGGTTCGGCGGCAACGAAGTCGCCCCACGGACGATTTCGTATTTCCTTCGGCTGGACTGAAGTTCAGCGTCAGTGCGTGCGAGCGCCACTGCTGCGACGCCGCGGCGCACCTGAACGACTGCGGCCCGGTTGATTCGCCGCGGGCGCATTGCCGCGACCACGTCGATGGCCGGAGTTGTCCGGCCGACGCGGCCGATTGGTCTGCGGCGCGGTCACCTCGGGCGCAATGATCCGGTGCGGTGCGGCCTCGCCAACGAGTGTGTGCACAGCTTCGGATTCGGCGACGACCCGTTGCGGGGTGACGGTGATCCCTGCCTTGCGCATCAGGGCCTGAGTCTCTTTGCGCTGTTCGGGCAAAACGACGGTGACGACATCGCCAGCGCCGCCGGCCCGCGCGGTGCGTCCGGAGCGGTGCAGGTATGCCTTGTGTTCGGCAGGCGGATCGATGTGGACAACCAATTCCACATCATCGACGTGAACGCCGCGTGCCGCAATATCGGTGGCGACCAGAACCATGACGTCGCCGGCGGCGAATTTCGCGAGGTTGCGGTCACGGGCCGGCTGCGACAAATTGCCGTGCAGATCAACTGAAGGCACCCCGGCCTCGGTGAGCTGCTTGGCTAGTTTCTTGGCCTGATGTTTGGTCCGCAGGAACAGAATCCGCCGGCCGTTACCGCCGGCCAGTCGATGCACGAGGGCCTTCTTCGCGTCAACTCCATCGACATGGAAAACATGGTGGGTCATGTTCGACACTGGCGAGTTCGCCTCATCGACGGAGTGCATGACCGGATTGCGCAGAAACCGGGTTACCAGTTTGTCGACACCGTTGTCGAGGGTCGCCGAGAACAGCATGCGCTGGCCGCCGGAGGGTGTGGCGGCAAGGATGCGGGTGACCGCGGGAAGGAAGCCGAGATCGGCCATGTGATCAGCTTCGTCCAAAACGGTGATCTCGACTCGGTCCAGGCTGACCAGGCGCTGCTTCATCAGATCCTCAAGTCGGCCGGGACAGGCCACAACGATGTCCACGCCAGACTTGAGCGCAGCGACCTGACGTCCCTGCGGAACACCACCGAAGATCGTGGTGACCTTCAACCCGTAGCACTGTGCCAGTGGCTCCAATGCGGCGGCGATCTGGGTGGCGAGTTCCCGAGTGGGCGCCAGGATCAGTCCCGAAGGCTGACTGGGATTACGCTTACCGCCGTTGAGTCTGCTGACCATAGGGATCGTGAAGGCCAGCGTTTTGCCGCTGCCCGTCTTTCCGCGGCCGAGTACGTCTCGGCCGGCCAGAGTGTCGGGCAGTGTCTCGATCTGGATGGGAAAGGGCGCTGTGATGCCGAGCTTGGTCAATTCGCTGACTAAGGCGCTCGGCACGCCGAGTTCGGCAAAGGATGCAGTGGTAGTCATGAGGGATGCCTTTCAGGCATTGGCGTGCGTGGTCGACGACTAGCGAGTCGCGCGCCTGAGCACGTGTGTGGCGAGATTGCCGGAGGGCAAAATCGATCGCCGCGAGACGTATGTGCTTGGCTGCACGGAACATCCGAGTCGGCGCCTTTTTGTCGATATGCATTCGGCGCGACGGTGAGGATGAACATTCATTCCACGACGTAAGCTGACTTTGAATGCCAGCGTTAAACCAATGATAGCGCACGGCGCACGTATCCAAGCCAACGGTGTAACGTAAAGCACACAGCTCATCCCAATGACCGCGTGTCTGAGCGGTTCGCATCAACCCTGAGGACGCGATGATTAGCGACCGCGACGATCACCGCCCGGCGACTCGCCTCCGGCTGACATTGGCGTCCGAATTGGGTCGCGACATCGATGGCGCATGGTGGTTGCGTACTGTTCGGACTGCCAGGGAGTTGCCCGAATTGATCGCTACTCTCAAGGGTCGGTTAGGGGAGATCGTCGACATCAACGTCAACTGGTCGCTCGATGGACCGCCCCGGATGACGTTCTATGGCGGTGAGTGCAAGCGCCAACCGGTGATGACCCTTACCGGCGCCAGCGCCGAAAGCAGTCTGCTGGTCGTTCCGTCCACCACCAGTGCGGCGCTGGCGGTAATGATCCTTCGTCACGCGGCACGATTGCCCATCGAACCGTTCCACCTTGACTCCGACGCGTTCAAGACAGCGGAGGGCATCGTCCTTGCGGCACGTGCTCAGCGAGGGTTGCCGGTCACGTCACTGTGACCTGAAGCAGCGTGGCGTTTATTCTGTTTCGCTATGAGGAAAGCATTACTCGTCTCAGTGGCGGTCCTCGGCGTTATTGTCGGCGCGGTCGCAGTCGCCGGCTTCATCCGATTCAATTTCACTAACGGCGGTGATGTGGTCAGTGATCGGAAATCATCACCGGAAATCTCCGACCTGACCATCACGATTGATACCCAGGAATTCGACATGTCCGACGGTGTTGCCGTGATCCCGCCGTCACAGGGTTCGGCGACGGCGAATACTCTCCGCCTCATCGGCGTGCCGGTGCTGGGTGACAGTGACGGTGACGGCAATCCGGATGCGGCGCTGCTGGTTCAACACGATCCGGGTGGTAGCGGAACCTTCTATTACGCCGTCGTCGCCATTAACGACGGCGGTTCCTACCGCGCCTCGAATGCCTTGCTCCTGGGGGACCGCATTGAGCCGCGAGCCGTGGAGTTCGCCGACGGCCGTTTCGTCTACACCTACGCCGAACGCAGACCCGGCGATGCGATGTCGGAGCGCGGAACCGTTGAGAAAAGCGTCACAGTCACCGTCGATGATTCCACCGGCGCCATCTCATCGTCGTAACACTGAGATGCTAATTCGTCACAGTGACGTTTTAGGCTCTCGTGACCGGTTTAGGCGATAGGCGTCCATTTCGGCCGGCCCGCCCGGATCCGCCCGTCAGGTCGGGTTGGGCGCCGACGAGTGCTGGGGCTGACACGATCTCTAGCTGACAAGATCTCGAGGCCAACGAGATCTCGGGCCGACGCGGGGTTGCGTCGCAGCCGAGCGGATTCGAGCGACTTGACGTACGCCAGCGACGAGACGAGGGGCCCGGGCTGCGTAGGCAGCGGATACCGCGACATGGCCGTCCCTCCAGTTCCCGATTGTGCCGATAAGGAACATTATGTCAAGTCATCGAAACCGGACCATTCCACGAGTGAGCAGGCCATTCCCCGATGCCCCGGAACCCGACCAGACCGTCGCATGTTCGCCGGTGAAGTTCACCAAATCGAAACGCCGAACACACCCCCCTATGCCAGACTCGCCATCATGGACACAGTTCCCCTCCTGATTATTTTCTCAGCGGTCGTGCTGATCGGGTTGATTTGGGCGGCGCTTCGTCTGACGATCAAACGCGACCGCGAAACCATCAAATCCGACATGGACGAGCAACACGAGGTCGAGGCCTACCAGAAGCGCTGGCGCAAGCGGCACTGAAAGCCGGTCGGGTAAGCCGCTCTGTTCGGCGGCTACGCTTCAACTGATGCACGTACTGAGGACTCCCGACGAACGCTTCGTCGGATTGTCCGGATATCCGTTCGAGCCGAATTACCGCGACGTCGCGACCACGGGACTGCCCCCGCTGCGCATGCACTACGTCGACGCCGGCCCCTCTGACGGCCCTGTCGTCGTGCTGTTGCACGGCCAACCCACCTGGTCCTATCTCTACCGCGATGTCATCGCGAGCCTGGCTGAGGCGGGAATGCGTGTCATTGCCCCCGACAACATCGGTTTCGGTCGGTCCGACAAACCCACCGACGCCACTGACTACACCTTCGCCAGGCACATCGATTGGGCCCACAGCCTGATCGTGGGTCTTGACCTTCGCGCGGTCACCCTCGTCGTCCAGGATTGGGGCGGGCCGATCGGCTTGAGTGTGCTGGCCCGCGAACCGGACCGATTCGCCCGGGTGGTGGCGACCAACACCATCCTGCACACGTGCGATCCGGGGTTGGCCGGCAGACTGACATGGGCCCACCACGGTGTGGATCAGGATCGAGTGCTACTGCAGGAAACGCTGCTCGACTATGTCTCGTTCTACCAACGCTCGCCGGACATCGTCCCGAGCCTGTTCCTCGATGCGGTTGCCGGTCCACTCAGCGCGCCGGTGCTCGCGGGCTATAACGCCCCCTTCCCGGATCGGGCCTACAAGGCTGGGTTGCGGCAGTTGACCGCGCTCGTTCCGCTCACCCGGAATGACCCGGGAGCCAAGATCGGCGCTGCCACGATGGCGGCCCTCCGCGAATGGCACAAGCCCTTCCTGACGGCCTTCTCTGACGGCGATCCGGCCACCCGAGGCTGGGATGTGGTGTTCCAGGAAGACGTACCCGGTGCCCGCGGACAGAACCACACGACCATCGCGGACGCCGGCCACTTCGTTCAGGAGCAGCAGGGCGAGCGCCTCGCCAACATCGTCGGGGAATTCGTCGGCGCCACGGCCTGAGTTCCGGGACGCGCCCAGGGGGATGCGCCCAGAAGGATGCGCCCGGGGGACGCTCCCGGGGGACGGACGCTGTAGCGTGACGGATCGTGAACTCCTCCCGTATCTGCTCCATTGCCCTTGCCGCCACGGTGCCGCTTGCGGTCACGCTCTCCGCATGCGCCTCCAAGACCGATACCTCCGCATCGAGCACGGTCTCCCAGGTGTCATCGTCGGTCACCGAGACCACGGTCCCGGTCAGTCCCTGCCCGATGGCCCTGCCACAGGCAGGCGGAACACCCGAGTGGACGCTGCCCGGCGCCACCGGCAGCGTCGCGGTCACTGGCTCCACGGAGACGACTGCCCCTCTTGTCGAGGTCTCCCCTCCGTTCAGCGTGACCCAAACCCAGGTGCAGACGCTGCAGGCCGGCGACGGACCGGTTGTGGGACCATCGGCGACGGTGTCGGTGTGCTACATGGGTGTCAACGGTCGCGACGGGTCGGTGTTCGACAGCAGCTATGAGCGCGGTGCCCCGGTCGAATTCCCGCTTACCGGTGTGGTGCCGGGATTCCAGAAGGCCATTGCGGGCCAGAAGGTCGGGTCCACCGTCGCGGTCGCGATGGTCTCCGCCGACGGCTACCCGGACGGTCAGCCCGCCGCCGGGATCGAACCCGGCGACTCGCTGATCTTCGCGATCAAGATCCTCGACGTCACCGGCTGAGCCGAGTGCCCCTAGAGGTTAAGGACCAGACGCAGCGCGGCATCGACGCGACGCAGTTCTTCGAGGCTGAGGTATCCCACACTCGCTCCGAGGCGTTCGGGATCCACCGCTGCTGTCTGTTCGGCAAGGACTCGGGTGGCTTGGCCGGCTATGTAAATTTCGGGTCGGAAGCTGGCTGGGCGTGCAGACGTTGATGTTGGTGCCACGAGCCAGGTCGATAACGGCAATTGGTCGGATTGAACCACTACCGCATAGCGCGAACCGGATTGTTCGTGGCGACTGCTGCGCCGTGGAGCGTTGAGCTGGTAGACCTCACCACGCACGCAATGCCTCCATATCGCGCAGCACCTGCATCGCCTCAGCTCGGTCGGACTCGTCCGCCGCAATCTCCTCCGCTTCGGCTCGGATAGTCGCGACGGCTTTCTGTCGTGC
>SYAA01000095.1 GCA_005789055.1 Actinomycetota bacterium | reverse complement strand
TGACTGGACACCTCCATCGCCACCGTGTCGACACCGCGTTCCACCATCACCGCGAGCAAGCCCTGAAGCGCGGGAGCCTCCGGTGTGGTCAGCACACCGGACACAACGGAGGTGGGCACATCGGAGTCGGCGATCCGTACTCCCACGGTACCGATCAGTCCCGCTGTCCGGCCCGCGGCGAGCAATCCGGCCTCGATCAGATACGCGGTGGTGGTTTTACCGGAGGTACCGGTGACTCCCAGCACCGCAACGCGATCAGACGGATGCCCGTAGACATCGGCGGATAGTGCACCGAGCACCGAACGCGGAGCGGGATGCACCACCACCGGCACCGGTGGGGAGTCGACGCCGAGCAGGCGACGGATCACCGCCACACCGTCGGCATCAGTGAGCACCGCGACAGCGCCGGCCTCGACTGCGGCCGCGGTGTGCTCGGCCCCGTGCACCGTCGCCCCGGGCAGTGCCGCGAACAGGTCGCCGACAACTGCATCCTGGGCGCGCAGGGTGACACCGCGAACGCGGACATCAGGCACGCCCGTGGCACCCGCGGAAACTGGGTCGATACTGGCCGGCACCGCGCCGATTTTGGCGGCCAGTGTCGTCAGGGGCAGGCCGGGTGTCGTGCGCGGCCGCAAGGCACTCGTCAACGCACGCCACCTCTCGTCAGCCGGCCACCTGATCGGCCCTTCACCCTACCGAGCAGGCGCGTCCGAATGCCTTAGGCGGCCTCAAGGGTCAGCGGCGGGCCGGGATCTGGGGAGAGCGGGACGTTGTCGCGCTGCAACAGCCAGGCGGTGATGCTGCGGAACAGTGGGGCGGCCGAGTGGCCGGGGGTTCCGTCGGAGTTACGGACCGGGGCGTCCATCATCAAACCGACGACGTAGCGCGGGTCGTCCACCGGAGCCATGCCGGCGAAGGTGATCCAGTAAACGTCGTCGTAGTAGCAGCCGCAGCCGGGGTTGATCTGCTGGGCGGTGCCGGTCTTGCCCGCGATCTGGTATCCCTCGACGGCGGCGGCGGCGCCGGTGCCCTGCTGGGTGCCCATCGGATCACGCTGAACAACCGCCCGCAACATGTTGCGCACTGTGCGTGCGGTCTCCGGCGAGACAACCCGGATACCGCCGGGCTGGGGTTCGGCGGTAGTAGCTCCATCCGCAGCGATGGTCGCCTTGACGATCCGTGGCGGGATCCGCATTCCGTCGTTGGCAATGGCCTGATACATCCCGGTCATCTGCAGGAGTGTCATCGAAAGACCCTGTCCAATCGGGAGATTGGAGAACGTACTTCCCGACCACTGGTCGATCGGCGGGACGATTCCTGCACTCTCCCCCGGCAGGCCGACTCCCGTTCGCTGACCCAGCCCGAACTTACCGAGCATCTCGTAATAGCGCTCCGGGCCGATCCGCTGGGCCAGCATCAGGGTGCCGACGTTGGACGACTTCCCGAATATTCCGGTGGTGGTGTACGGCATTACACCGTGGCCCCACGCGTCGCGGATGTTGACCCCGCCCATGTTGATCGAACCGGGAACCGAAAGCACCTCATCGGGATTGGACAGCCCGAGTTCGATCACCGACGCCGCAGCGACGATCTTGTTCACCGAGCCGGGTTCAAACGGAGACGTCACCGCCAAGTTACCGATCTGCCTGTCGGACTGCCTGCCGACGTCCTGACTGGGATCGAAGGTGTTGTCGTTCGCCATCGCCAGGACCTGGCCGGTCTTGGCGTCGAGCACCACCGCGGAGACGTTCTTCGCGCCGGATGCGTTCTTAGCCAGTTGCACCTGTTGCTGGACATAGAACTGAATATCGCTGTCGAGGGTCAACTGCACGGTCGAACCGTTGACGGCGTCGTGGCGGTTTCGGTAACTGCCCGGGATCACCACACCGTCGGAGCCGCGGTCATAGGTGACCGAACCGTCGGTGCCGGCCAACACTGAATCCATCGACTCCTCGAGGCCCATCAGTCCATGACCATCCCAGTCGATCCCGCCCACGACGTTGGCGGCCAGGGATCCGCCGGGGTACTGACGGATGTCCTGACGCTCGGCGCCAACCTCGGGGAATTTCTTCGAGATCGCCAGTGCGATGGCTGGATCGACGGCCCGGGCCAGGTAGACGAATGTCTCGGGGCTGCGGAGTTTCTTGAGCACTGTCGCGTAATCCGGCGCATTGTTCAGTTTGGCCGATACGTCCCGGGCGATCTCCCGTAGCCGCTGCTCCGGGTCCGGAGCCGTGGGCGACTTCAGCTTGGCTTCGGCGAGTTGCTCGCGGACCTTATTCGGCTGGAACGTCAGCGCCCGAGCCTCGGTGGTGAACGCAAGCTTGTTGAAGTTGTTGTCCACCATGCTGCCCCGGACCGCCTTTTCGACGTCGGTGACCTTGAGTTGCCCGGCGGCCTGAGCGCGCAGACCAGCCGCCTGGGGCACCTGCAGATTGAACAGCTGGGCAGTGGCCACCAGAAGAGCAAGGAAGATGACGGCGCTGCCCACCCGGTAGCGGTAGACGAAAGCGGAACTCGCCGAATCGATTTCGGTGGCCGTTCGGGTGCGCCTGGATTTCGCAGAGCGGCCCGCCGTCACCGGCTGGGCGTCACTCGCGCGGATCCGCCGGCCAGACCCGGGATGCCGCCGATCCGGTCTGCGGGCCCGACTCATTGGGCCGGTCCAGCCAATTCGGCCGGTCCGGGGGGCGCCAGAGGCACAGCAGGCACAGCAGGCGCTGCAGCCGCTGCGGGCACAGCAGGCACAGCAGCTACTAGGGGCACTGCAGGCACAAGAAGCCCAGTCGTCCCTGGAGTCCCATTCGGCACACCAGGAACTGTAGGCGCGAGGGGCACTCCTGGCGTCGCAGGCCCGATCGCCAGCGTGTCCGAAGTCGGTGGGCCGGACACCGGTGGTGCGATCGGGACGCCCGGGCCGGCCACTCCGGCGCCCGCGTGGACGCTGCCCGGGATCGGCACCGGGGTGATCCGACTCGGCACCTCTGCGAAGGCACCCGGTTTCGGTGCCACCGCCAGGGGCTTAGGTGGAGCGGGCGTGGGTGGGGCGGGCGGAGCGAGTTCGGGCAGTTTTGTGTTCAGCGGTGGTGGCGGGGCGCCCTGGGCGGGTTTGGGCTGGCCGACCACCACCCAGTTCCCGATCGGATCCTGTACCAGGTGCGCGGTGTCACTGGACGGGATCATCCCCAGGTTGCGAGCCGCGTCAGCCAAGGCCGGGGCCGACTGAGCCTGCAGCACGTCGCGCTCCAGGGCTTCCTTTTGCTGCGTCAACGCATCGTTGAGCGAGCGGGCGCTGCCGAGCTGGTAAGACCGCTGCGCCGATGCAGTTGACAACCACAGGGTGATACCCAAGCCGAGGGCGAGCGCTCCGATGACCAGCATCACGAACGGAATCCTGGCCAACAGGGCCCGTGGGCGAAGATCAACGCCCTCCAGCCTAAGGATCATCCGCTCACGCAGCGATAGCCGGATTAGTTTGGGAGCCTTGGCTTTACGAGCCTTCGCGCGCGCCTTCGCCGCAGTGGTGTCCTTGGGTCTCGCGGTGCGGTCCACCGGCCGCGCCGCCGGTGCGGTGCGCGGTCCGGCTGGTCGTCCGTGCGGCTCGCGAGGCCGGCCGGCGCTGGTACCGCTGGCCGCACGAGGCCGGCCGGCGCGGGTACCACTGGCTGCACGAGACCGGCCGCTGCGCGTGGCGCTCATCCCTTTAGGCTGACTCGAATCTGCGGCGCGGGCCGTCTTGACCTTCATCAACTGTCCTCTCCGTCACCGAGGGGTGTCGTTCGTCTGACTGCGCGGAGCCGGACCGGCGCGCTGCGCGGATTCCGATCGATCTCTGCGGCGTCGGCCCGTTCGGCACCCCGGGTGAGGGCGGCGAAAAGGGGCTCGTATCCGGGAAGTTCCACTGGCAGACCCTCGGGTGTGCGGGATGCCGTTGCCGCAGTGAGGACGGTCTTGACGATGCGGTCCTCAAGCGACTGATACGCCATCACGACGGTCCGCCCGCCAGGCCGCAGCGCGGCCAGCGCTGCGGGAAGAGCCGCCGTCAACGACTCAAGTTCCGCGTTCACCGCGATCCGCAGCGCCTGGAACGTCCGCTTCGCGGGGTGTCCGCCGGTCCGCCGGGTTGCAGCGGGAATCGCCTCATAGAGGAGTTCCACGAGTTCACCGGTGCGGGAGAAAGGTTTCTGGGTGCGGCGGGTGACGATGAACCCGGCGATCCGCGAGGCGAACTTCTCTTCGCCGAACCGGCGCAGGATCTCGGTCAGCCGGGTGCGATCGTAAGTGTTGAGAATATCGGCCGCGGTCACCGGGGAGTCCGGGTCCATCCGCATGTCCAGCGGCGCATCCTTGGAGTAGGAAAAACCCCGCTCAGGCCGATCCAATTGGATAGACGAGACACCGAGGTCGAACAGCACTCCATCAACCGAATCGGTTGCGGCAAGTCCGTTTTCAGCAAGCGCTGCCGCGATCTCGTCGTAACGGTTGCGCATCAGGTTCACCCGGTCACCAAACTTTTCCAGCCGGGATGCCGCGATCGTCAACGCATCCGGATCCCGGTCAAGCCCAATCAGCCGCAGGCCGGGAAACTCTCGCAGGAAGCGCTCGGCGTGACCGCCGGCCCCGAGGGTGGCATCGATCAGCACCGCGCCGGAACCATCAGCTGCGCGGGCGCTCAGTGCCGGGGCG
>SYAA01000094.1 GCA_005789055.1 Actinomycetota bacterium | reverse complement strand
GATGGACCTGCTGATGGCCGATGGCCAAGTGCACACCATCGCTCCCGACGGACCCAGTGCCCCGCTGTTCTGGGCCACCGTCGGTGGCAACGGGCTCACCGGGATCATCCTGCGAGCGATCATCGAGATGACCCCAACCGAGACGGCCTACTTCATTGCCGACGGCGACGTGACCGCCAACCTCGATGAGACGATCGCCTTGCACAGCGACGGCAGCGAATCCAATTACACCTACTCGAGCGCATGGTTCGACGCCATCAGCCGGCCACCGAAACTGGGCCGTGCGGCGGTGTCCCGGGGATCACTCGCCCGCCTCGATCAGTTGCCGGAGAAACTGCAGCGCAACCCGCTGAAGTTCGACGCCCCCCAACTACTGACGTTTCCGGACATCTTCCCCAACGGGCTGGCCAACAAGTACACCTTCGGCCCGATCGGGGAGTTGTGGTACCGAAAGTCGGGCACCTACCGAGCCAAAATTCAGAACCTGACCCAGTTCTACCACCCACTGGACATGTTCGGTGAGTGGAACCGGGCCTACGGCCCAGCCGGATTCCTGCAGTACCAGTTCGTCGTACCGACCGAAGCCGTCGAGGAGTTCAAAGCGATCATCGTCGACATCCAGCGATCCGGTCACTACTCATTCCTCAACGTATTCAAGCTCTTCGGACCGGGTAATCAGGCGCCCCTGAGCTTTCCCATCCCCGGATGGAATGTGTGCGTGGACTTCCCGATCAAGGCCGGGCTCGGTGAATTCGTCACCGAACTGGATCGGCGCGTGTTGCGCTTTGGCGGCCGGCTTTACAGCGCGAAGGATTCCCGCACCACGGCCGAGACATTCCACGCCATGTACCCCCGCATTGACGAGTGGATCGCGCTGCGGCGCAGGGTGGATCCCGACGCAGTGTTCGCTTCAGACATGGCCCGGCGCTTGGAGTTGGTGTAGGTGGTCGTGGACGCGGTGGGAAACCCCCAGCGGATTCTGTTGCTCGGCGGCACCTCGGAGATCGGATTGGCGATCTGCGAGCGCTACCTGCGCGACGCCCCCGCGAAGATCATCCTGGCGGCACTGCCCGATGATCCCGGCCGCGAGGACGCCGTTGCACAGTTGCAGCGGGCTGGCGCCAAAGCCGTGAGCGTGGTGGATTTCGACGCACTCGATACTGCGAGCCACCCCGCGGTGATCAACGAATGCTTCGCTGCCGGCGATATCGATGTGGCGATCGTCGCCTTCGGGCTACTCGGCGACGCCGAGGACCTATGGCAAAACCAAGCCAAGGCCGTTGCGATCGCCGGAATCAATTACACCGCAGCCGTTTCGGTGGGTGTCCTCATCGGAGAGAAGATGCGCCACCAGGGCTACGGGCGCATCATCGCGATGAGTTCGGCGGCCGGTGAACGGGTGCGACGGTCAAACTTCGTCTACGGGTCCACCAAGGCCGGCCTCGACGGCTTCTATCTGGGACTCGGGGAAGCCCTTCGGGAGTACGGGGTCGGGGTGCTGGTAATCCGGCCCGGGCAGGTGCGCACCCGGATGAGCGCCCACGTCAAGGAGGCCCCTTTGACCGTCGACAAGGAGTACGTCGCCGAACTGGCCGTCACCGCCTCGGCCAAGGGCAAGGATCTGGTCTGGGCACCGGGCGCTTTCCGGTACGTGATGATGGTGCTGCGGCACATCCCCCGACCCATATTCCGCAAGCTGCCGATTTAGCCGGGCCGGCGTGCGCACAAGTAACTTACTGGCCTGCCTCGGCCAGATGATCGCGGCAGCCGTTGCGGCCGTGGTGGTTTCGGTGGTTGCGCTGGCAGCCATCGCACGTGTGGAGTGGCCGGCCTTTCCGTCATCGAATCAATTGCACGCACTGACGACGGTCGGGCAGGTCGGCTGCCTCGTCGGTCTGGTCGGCGCCGCCGCGCTGTGGCGCACCGGCCGCGAGTGGCTCGCCCGGATCACCGCCGTCATCCTGCTGGCCGCCTTCACCGTCGTGACACTCGGCATGCCACTGGGCGCGACGAAGCTGTATCTGTTCGGTATCTCAGTCGACCAACAGTTCCGCACCGAGTACCTCACCCGCCTGGCCGACAGCGCCGAGTTGCGGGACATGACCTACGCCGGGCTACCGCCGTTCTACCCGCCGGGATGGTTCTGGATCGGTGGACGCGCGGCGGCACTGAGCGGCACGCCCGCCTGGGAGATGTATAAGCCGTGGGCCATCGTTTCCATCACGATCGCCGTGACGGTGGCCTTCGTGTTGTGGTCGGCGATGATTCGTTTCGAGTACGCGTGCGCGGTCACCGTCGCAACCGCGGCGGTAACCCTGGCCTACACGTCGGCGGAACCCTATAGCGCCATCATCACGGTGTTGATCCCACCGGTGCTCGTACTCGCCTGGTCGGGTCTGCGGGCACCTCCGCCGGGAGGGCGGGCCGCCGTCGTCGGTGTCGGCCTCTTCCTTGGCTTCACCGCCACCTTCTACACCCTGTTGCTGGGCTACACCGCCTTCGCCGTCACAGTGATGGCGGTACTAGCCGCCATCGCCCGGCGCGGGATCGCTCCACTACTGCGACTGGCGGTGATCGCGGTAATCGCGGTGGCGATCGCGGCGATCACCTGGTTGCCGTTTCTGCTGCGCGCGGTCCGCGGCCCCCTCGGCGACACCGGAACGGCCCAGCACTATCTACCCGGCGACGGCGCCGTGCTGACCTTTCCGATGCTGGAATTCTCGCTGCTGGGCGCGTTGTGCATGTTGGGCACCATCTGGCTGGCCTGGCAGGGATGGAGTTCGGGCAGGCCGGGACGAAGCGACCCGGGAGTCGGATCCGTTCGCGCCGGCGCGCTCGGAATCGGTGTTCTGGCGGTCTATGCGTGGTCGGTGCTGTCGATGCTGACCACGCTGCTGGGCACGACCCTGCTGTCGTTTCGGCTACAACCTACTTTGATCGTACTGCTCTCGGCCGCAGGGGTTTTCGGCTTCATCGACATCGCGCTCGCAATGGCGGCCCGCTGGAGTCGGCGGGCAATTCCGGTGGCGGTGGCCATCGGTCTGATCGGCGCCATCGGCTTCAGCCAGGACATCCCGAACGTGTTGCGGCCCGACCTCGCCGTCGCCTACACCGACACCGACGGCAACGGCCAGCGCGGCGACCGCCGACCACCGGGAGCCGAGAAGCACTACCCGCGGATAGACGAGATCATCCTCGCCGCCACCGGTAGTCCCCGCGACGAGACCGTGGTGATGACCGCCGACTACAGCTTCCTGTCCTACTACCCGTACTTCGGCTTCCAAGGTTTGACGTCGCACTACGCCAACCCGCTCGCACAGTTTGATGAGCGGGCCGCCGCGATCGAGTCGTGGAGCACCTTGGACAACGCCGAGGAATTCACCGCGGCGCTCGACGCGATGCCGTGGGATCCGCCGACGGTCTTCCTGATGCGACGCGGCGGTGCGGCCGGCTCGTCAAACACCTACACCCTGCGGTTGGCCGAGGACGTCTATCCGAACCAGCCGAACGTGCGTCGCTACACCGTGGAGTTGGACGCCAAGCTATTCTCCGAACCGCACTTTTCGGTGACGACGATCGGTCCGTTCGTTGTGGCCATCCGGAACCGCCGGTGAGCGCCGTGCCACCGGGTCCGGCGGACTATCGAATTGCCCGCATTGTCGCTGTCGTCGCCGGTCTGCTGGGAGCCGCTCTAGCAATTCTGACGCCGTTTCTTCCGGTCACACAAACCACCGCGAACCTTGACTGGCCGCAACGCGGCACCCTGTCCAGTGTCACCGCTCCGCTGATCAGTTACGTACCAGTTGATCTGCGGATCAGCGTGCCGTGCCAGGTGGCAGTCGGCCTGAACACCGCGGACCGCACGGTGCTGCTGTCCACGGTGCCCAAGCAGGCACCCAAGGCCACCGATCGTGGCCTGCTCATCGCGCGAGTCGGCGACTCGCTGGTCGTCGTATCGCGCGACACCCCGATCGCGGCGGCCCCGATGAGTGAGGTGCTCAGCCCGGCCTGCCAGCGACTGACCGTGACCGCCGACGCCGACACGATCACCGGTGAATTCGTCGGGCTCGGGCGCGGCGGCGAGCGCGCCGGAAAGGACTCGCGTCCGCAGATCGTGGGTGTGTTCACTGATCTGTCCGGACCGGCCCCGCCGGGCCTGAGTCTCTCGGCCACCATCGACACCCGTTACAGCAGTGCCCCGTCCGCGCTGAAGATGGCGGCGATGGTGCTCGGGGTCGCGCTCACCGTGGTCGCGCTGATCGCCCTGCACGCGCTCGACCGCGCCGACGGAGCCCGGCGGCGACGGCTGGTGCCGACACGGTGGTGGGCACCAAGTGGGCTGGACGCCCTCGTAGTCGCGGTGCTGGGCTGGTGGCACTTCGTCGGCGCCAACACCTCCGACGACGGCTACATCCTCACCATGGCGCGGGTGTCGGACAACGCCGGCTACATGGCCAACTACTACCGCTGGTTCGGCACGCCGGAGGCACCGTTCGGCTGGTACTACGACCTCCTCGCGCGCTGGGCCGACGT
>SYAA01000093.1 GCA_005789055.1 Actinomycetota bacterium | reverse complement strand
TGGTGCACCGCAAGCAAGCCTCGGTCTACGACGTCGCGACGCTGTTGCCGCACTACGCCGGCACGCTGGTTGCCGCCGAGGTCAAGGTGCTCGAGCAACTGAGCACGGCCGGCGGGCGCCCGTACGCCGTGGTACTCGGTGGTTCAAAGGTCTCCGACAAGCTCGCCGTCATCGAGAACCTGGCGGCGCGGGCCGACAGCCTGATCATCGGCGGGGGTATGTGTTTCACGTTCCTCGCCGCCCAAGGGGTACCGGTCGGCACGTCCTTGCTGCAGGAAGAGATGATCGGCACCTGCCGGCGGCTGCTCGAGGAATACGGTGACGTCATCCACCTGCCCACCGACTTCGTCGTCGCAAGTGAGTTCGCCGCCGACTCGACACCTGAAACGGTTGCCGCCGAGCAGATCCCGGCCGACAAGATGGGCCTCGATATCGGTCCCGGATCGGTGACAAGATTTACCACCCTGCTGTCCAATGCCCGGACAATCTTCTGGAACGGACCGATGGGGGTCTTCGAGTTCCCGGCGTTCGCGGCCGGCACCAGGGGTGTGGCGGAGGCGATCATCGGGGCAACTGCCAAGGGTGCTTTCAGCGTCGTCGGTGGCGGCGACTCGGCGGCCGCGGTGCGACTGCTCGGCTTGCCCGAGGATGGTTTCTCGCACATATCCACTGGAGGCGGGGCGTCGCTGGAGTACCTCGAGGGCAAGGCGCTGCCCGGCATCGAAATACTCGACTAGGAGAACTGTGTCTCGTAAACCGCTCATAGCCGGCAACTGGAAGATGAACCTCAATCACTTCGAGGCGATCGCCCTGGTGCAGAAGATCGCCTTCGCGCTGCCCGACAAATACTTCGACAAGGTCGATGTCACCGTCATCCCGCCGTTCACCGATCTGCGAAGCGTGCAGACTCTGGTCGATGGTGACAAGTTGCGGCTGACCTACGGCGCGCAGGACGTCTCGCAGTACGACTCTGGCGCCTACACCGGCGAAATCAGCGGCGCATTTCTGGCCAAGCTGGGCTGCGCCTTCGTCGTCGTCGGACATTCCGAGCGGCGTACCTATCACCACGAGGACGACGGCCTGGTCGCGGCGAAGGCCGCCGCGGCGTTCCGACACGGGCTGACCCCGATCGTGTGTATCGGCGAACACCTCGATGTTCGAGAGGCCGGAAATCACGTCGAGCACAACATCAATCAACTTCGCGGATCGTTGGCCGGCCTCACCGACGAGCAGTTGACGACCGTCGTGATTGCCTACGAGCCGGTCTGGGCGATCGGAACCGGACGGGTGGCCAGCGCTGGGGACGCACAGGAGGTCTGCGCGGCCATCCGGACCGAGTTGGCCGCCCTTGCCTCGCCGCAGATCGCCGCCGGTGTTCGCGTGCTCTATGGCGGCTCGGTGAACGCCAAGAATGTCGGGGAGATCGTCGCCCAACCCGACGTTGACGGCGCATTGGTGGGTGGTGCCTCACTGGAGGGCGAGCAGTTCGCCACGCTGAGCGCGATCGCCGCTGGTGGGCCCCTGCCCTAACGGCAGGGGGAGTTCTCGCCCCGGCAGGGGGCGGCGCCACCCGTGCCCGAGCAGCCCTGGTTGACCGGGTATCCTCTAGTCATGGTTGTGGCCCTCGAGATCATCCTTGTGATCACCAGCCTCCTGATCGTGTTGCTGGTGCTGTTGCACCGCGCCAAGGGTGGCGGCCTGTCGACGCTGTTCGGCGGTGGTGTGCAGTCCAGCCTCTCCGGATCGACGGTGGTCGAGAAGAACCTCGACCGGCTGACTCTGTTCGTCACCGGAATCTGGCTGGTCACCATCGTCGGCATGGCGCTTCAGATCAAGTACCGCTGACCGCCCCGGCGGCGCGCAGCGATAACTGACGAATGGCCGGATCGTCGCCCCGGGAGTCCTCGGCATCAGAGGCGGCCCTGGAACCGATCGGTGCCGTGCATCGCACTCAGGTTGGCCGGGAAGACACCGAACCGATGCGGGCCGACATCCGGATGCTCGGCGCCATTCTGGGTGACACGGTGCGAGAGCAGAGTGGCGAGCAGGTCTTCGACCTCGTCGAGCGAGCCCGGGTGGAGTCCTTCCGGGTCCGGCGCTCCGAGATCGACCGTGCCGAGATGGCGACGATCTTCTCGAGTATCGACATTCACCGCGCCATCCCGGTGATCCGGGCCTTCAGTCATTTCGCGCTGCTGGCTAATGTTGCCGAAGACATCCACCGCGAGCGCCGCCGCGCTGTGCACGTCGCCGCGGGTGAACCGCCCGTCGACAGCACGCTCGCTGCGACCTACGCCAAGCTCGACGCCGCGAGTCTGGACGCCCAGACGGTGGCCGTCGCGCTGCGCGACGCGCTGGTATCGCCGGTCATCACAGCGCACCCGACCGAGACCCGCCGTCGTACCGTGTTCGACACCCAGAATCGCATCACCAGCCTGATGCGGCTGCGGTTGCACGGATACGAAGAGACCGAGGATGGTCGGCTCATCGACACCGAACTTCGCCGGCAAATCCTCACGCTTTGGCAGACTGCCCTGATCCGGTTGTCGCGCTTGAAGATTGCCGATGAGATCGAATCCGGACTCCGGTATTACCCGGCGTCGTTTTTCGAGGTGATCCCGAAGGTCAATGCTGCGGTCCGCGATGCTCTCCGCGGTCGTTGGCCCGATGCCGATCTGCTACCTCAGCCGATCCTGCGGCCCGGATCTTGGATCGGCGGCGATCGTGACGGCAACCCGAACGTGACCGCCGATGTCGTTGAGATGGCTACCGGCCGGGCCGCCGCCACTGCTCTGGGCCACTATTTCGGCGAGCTGGCACTGTTGGAGCAGGAGCTGTCAATGTCGGCC
>SYAA01000092.1 GCA_005789055.1 Actinomycetota bacterium | reverse complement strand
GCAGCTGTCGACGAACCTGCGGTGGTCCTGGGATACCGCCACCCAGGATCTCTTCGAGAGCATCGACCCTGCGCAGTGGGCGCGGACCGGCCGCGATCCGGTCGCGCTCCTCGGCGAGGTGAGCCGGGCGCGACTCGATGAACTTGCCGAAGATCAGCCGTTCCTTACTCGGCTCGACCGGTTGTCGGCCGAACTGAACGAGTATCTGACCAAACCGCTGTGGTACCAGCAGATGGCCGCCCAGGCCGACGCGTCCTCGCCACTGCCGCAGGGCATCGGATACTTCTCGATGGAGTTCGGTGTAGCGGAGGTGCTGCCGATCTACTCGGGCGGCCTGGGCATCCTGGCCGGGGATCACCTCAAGGCTGCCTCGGATCTGGGCCTGCCGCTGATCGGCGTCGGACTGAACTACCGGTCGGGTTACTTCGAACAGTCGCTGACGGCCGACGGCTGGCAGCACGAGAACTACCCATCGCTGGATCCGCAGGGACTGCCCCTGCATCTGCTGGCGGACGCCGGCGGCGCACCGGTGGTAGTGGAACTTCCCATGCCGGAGTCGCGGATGCTGCGGGCCCGGGTCTGGGTCGCGCAGGTCGGCCGGATTCCGTTGCTGCTGTTGGACTCCGACATTCCTGAGAACGATCACGATCTGCGTCATGTCACCGACCGGCTGTACGGCGGCGACCAGGAACACCGAATCAAACAGGAACTCCTCGCCGGCATCGGCGGCGTGCGGGCAATCCGCGCGTTCACCGCCATCGAAGGACGCCCCGCCCCCGACGTGTTCCACATGAACGAGGGCCATGCCGGGTTCCTCGGCCTGGAGCGCATCCGGGAATTCATGGCTGCTGACCACCTCGACTTCGACAGCGCGCTGGCCGTTGTCCGGGCCAGCACGGTGTTCACCACCCACACCCCGGTCCCGGCCGGCATCGATCGGTGTCCTTCGGACATGGTGCAGCGTTACTTCGGCGATGACACCGACACCGGTCTGCTCCCCGGAGTACCGGCGGCACGGGTGCTGGCTTTCGGTGCCGAGGCGGACCCGGAGAAATTCAACATGGCGCACATGGGTCTGCGGCTTGCGCAGCGCGCCAACGGGGTGTCGAAGTTGCACGGCCGGGTCAGCCGAGGGATGTTCGACGAGCTGTGGCCGGGATTCGATTCGCCGGAGGTACCGATCGGGTCAATCACCAACGGTGTGCACGGCCCGACCTGGGCGGCACCGGAATGGGTGCAATTGGCCCGTGAGCTGGCCGGCTCGGCCGAGGCGTTGCGCGAGCCTTCCGAGTGGCACCGACTCGAACAGGTGGACTTCAGCCACATCTGGTGGATCCGGTCGCAACTGCGCGCCAAGCTCGTCGCCGACGTGAGAAAACGGCTGATGAAGTCCTGGTTGCAGCGTGGCGCTGCGGAAGCCGAATTGAGCTGGGTGGCAACGGCATTCAACCCTGATGTGCTGACAATCGGATTTGCCCGCCGGGTGCCAACCTACAAACGGCTGACGCTGATGCTGCGAGATCCCGAACGGCTGGAGGCGATACTGCTCGATGAGGCCAGGCCCGTCCAACTCATCGTCGCCGGAAAGTCGCATCCCGCCGACGATGCCGGGAAGACACTGATTCAGCAGGTGGTCCGGTTCGCCGACCGGCCGGAGGTTCGCCACCGGATCGTGTTCCTGCCCGACTACGACATCTCCATGGCGAGGCTGCTGTATTGGGGTTGCGACGTGTGGCTCAACAATCCGCTGCGGCCATTGGAGGCCTGCGGCACCTCCGGCATGAAGAGCGCCCTCAACGGCGGGCTGAACCTGTCCATCCGGGACGGCTGGTGGGACGAATGGTTCGACGGCGAGAACGGCTGGGAGATCCCCACCGCCGACGGGGTGAGCGACGAGGGGCGCCGCGACGATCTGGAAGCCGGCGCACTGTATGAGCTGCTGCAGAACTCGGTGGTGCCGAAGTTCTATGACCGGGACGAGCAGGGCGTGCCGACCCGGTGGGTAGAGATGGTCCGGCATACCCTGCAGACGCTGGGCCCCAAGGTGCTGGCCTCGCGTATGGTGCGCGACTACACCGAGCAGTACTACATCCCCGCGGCGGCCTCGGCCCGCCGGACCGCCGAGGCGATTGACGGACTTCCGTTCGGCCAGGCCCGAGAGTTGGCGGCCTACCGTCAGCGGGTGGCCGAGGCCTGGCCGTCGGTGTTGATCACCGACGTCGACAGCACCGGCCTGCCAGACACCCCATTGGTGGGCTCCGAACTCACCCTGACCGCTGCGGTGATGCTGGCCGGACTGCGCCCCGAGGAGGTCATGGTGCAGGCGGTGCTGGGCCGGGTGGACTCCGCCGGGCTGCTGACCGACCCGACCTACGTCGACATGGCCCACAGCGGTTCAGGCGATGGTGGGGCGGAGATCTTCACCACCACCACGCCACTTCGGGTTTCCGGGTCGATGGGCTACACGGTCCGGGTGCTGCCGCATCACCGTCTGCTGTCCGGCGATACCGAGTTGGGGCTGGTCACGATGGCCTGAAGCGCCCACCGTGGGGAGGTCTCGGGCGCAACCGAAGGCGCATGTAGGTTGCCTAACAAGGTTGCCGAAATCGGAAGGCGTGCGACAGAGATGGTTCGTGGTGTGGCGATCGTGGCCTTCGCCGCGATGTTGGTGGCAACGGCGGCGCCGGTATCGGCCGAGCCCGACCCTGCCGCTCCGGGCGGTGCGACGCCGGTCGCTGCTGCCGACGGCGCCGCACCGGGTGTTGACCCCGCTGCGCTCAGTGCCGCTCCGGTCGATGACGGCAAGGTGGTCTCGACTCCGCCGGCAACGACGACGGCGCCGGACGGTTCGACGCTGACCATCTCCGCTAAGGACGAGACCCAGATGGTGGTGGCTCCGTTGACCACCGCGATCTCCTCGCGAGCCTACGTCGTCGGCGGGGTCTTTCGGGGTGCGATCACCGGTGACGACGAGACGCCCGAGGGCGTCTTCCAGGTGGGCTATGAGATTGGCTGCGGTATCGACATGAGCACCGGCGGCGGTGTGCTCCTGGGCGGCAACGGCGGACTCAACGCGTCCCTCGGCTATTTCGGTCTGGATTTCGAAGGCGTCCTCGCCGACGGCCTCGTCCCCGGCGTCGGCGGCCAACTCGGTGGCAGCGTCACCGTCGGCCTCAAGCCCGGCATCATCAATAACATCCCGGTCACCAAGAAGAGGTTCGAGGGCGCGGATCCCTGGGTGTCGATCAGTAGTTTCCGCATCACGATCGACGGGTGCGTGGGTGAGTCGTTCATCCGCTCTTACGCAACGATTACTAAGTCCACCGATGAGGGCGAGGCGATCCTGTCCTGGTTTGGCACGACCAAGGCCGTCTGAGAAAGACCGGCCGGGCACCGGGGAGTTTGCCCAATCGGCAGTCGAAGCCCCGCCGCGGCGGGTAGGTTCCCTCCACAGTTGCCGCGAGCGGAGGTTGCCAGGAATGTTCCGGGTTGTGGCGGTGCTGGCATCGACTACGGCGTTGCTGATGTCGTCGTTGCCCGCATCAGCCGATCCCGTCCCCGCCGACCCGGACATGGCAACCCCGATCGCCGCCACCGCCGCACCGGCCGCAACGCCCCCGGCGGCCGACGGCAGGGTCGCATCAAGTCCGCCCTCGACGAGCACCCTGGACGGCGTCACGCTGACGATCTCGGCGAAGAACGAGACCCAGATGCCGGTCCTGCCCCTGACGACAGCGATCTCCACCCGCGAGTATGTCGTCGGCGGGGTGTTCACCGGGTCGATCACCGGTTCGGCCGCGCCGGCGGGCATCTTCGAGGTGGGTTATCAGATCGGCTGCGGTATCGATATGAGTACCGGTGGCGGTGTGCTGGTGGGCGGCAATGTCCAGGGGGCACTGGGTGCCGATCTTGGAATCGTTCCCGCCCTGCCTCCTATCGTGATTCCCATCGCCGGAGGGGGCGTCGGAATCAACGGGACCCTCGGCGTGAACCTTAAGCCGGGCATTATCAACACCGTCCCGGTGACCAAGAAGGCCTACAAAGGCGCCGCGCCTGAGGTCGAGGTCAGCATGTTCCGGGTCAGGATCGACGGCTGTGTGGGCGAGTCATTCATCCGCTCCTACGCGACGCTGGCCAACTCGGCTGCCGAGATCGAGGACATCGTGTCGTGGTTCGGCATTACCAAGGCGGTGTGAGGATGGCTCTATCGCCGATGCGGGCTCCCGCGGCAGCCGTCATCGCGGCGCTGCTGGCACCCGTCGTGCCCGCCATGGCTGATCCGGGTCCCGGTGAACCGGACATCGCACCCGTTGCCGCGGCTACTGCTGCCCCGGCCGCCGATAGCAGAGTCGCGTCAAGTCCGCCCTCGACGAGCACGATGGAGGGCGTCACGCTGACGATCTCGGCGAAGGACGAGTCCCAGATGGCGGTCGCGCCGCTGACGACGGCCGTCTCCACCCGCGAGTACGTCGTTGGCGGGGTGTTCACCGGATCGATCACCGGTTCGGCTGCGCCGCAGGGCATCTTCGAGGTGGGCTACCAGATCGGCTGCGGCATCGACATGAGCACCGGCGGGGGTGTGCTCCTCGGCGGCAACGCTCAGGTGGCGTTGGGATCCGATGCCCTGCTCGGTGGTGTGGGCGGCTTTATCCTTCCGCCTATCGGCATCGTGGGCTCCGGCGTCGGAGCCAACGCAATCGTCGGCGTGAACCTCAAGCCGGGCATTATCAACACCGTTCCGGTGACCAAGAAGACCTACAAGGGCGCCGCGCCCGAAGCGGTGGTGAGTGACTTCCGGGTCAAGATCGACGGCTGCGTGGGCGAGTCGTTCATCCGGTCCTACGCGACGCTGGCCAACTCGACTGCCGAAGCCGAGGACATTGTGTCCTGGTTCGGCGTGACCACGGTGGTGTGAGGATGTTTAAGGCTGTCGCAGCGCTGGCCGCGATCGCGGTCTTACTGATGCCGGCCCTGCCCGCCCTGGCTGATCCCGAAGCCGTCGGCGCGGACGGCGTGGATGGTGCGCCGGTCATCGATGAGGGGAGAGTGGTCTCCAACCCCGCCGCTACCCTGACCGCAACTGACGGCGCCACGCTGGCGATCTCGGCCAGCGAGGAGACCCAGCTGGTGGTCGCGCCCCTGACGACCGCGATCTCCACCCGCGAGTACCTCGTCGGCGGCGTGTTTCGCGGATCGGTCACCGATTCGGCAGTGCCACCCAGGGGCATCCTCGAGGTGGGCTACCAGATCGGCTGCGGTATCGACATGGGCACTGGTCCCGGAGTCCTGCTGGCCGGCAACGCCGGCGGCAATGCGTCCCTGGGGGTCGCGGTACTTGGTGGCATTCCAGTTCTGATCCCGAACGCCGGGGTCCAAGGCGGCGGCAGTGTCACCGTTGCCCTTAAACCGGGCATCGTCCTCACCGTGCCGGTGACCAAGAAGCAATACCAGGGCGAGGCACCGCGGGTGTCGATCCGCAATTACCGGGTCAGGATCGACGGTTGTGTGGGCGAGTCCTTCATCCGCTCGTACGCCATCCTGGCCAGATCCACCGATGAGCGCGAGACGATCCTGTCCTGGTACGGCGCGACCAAGGCGGTGTAGATCCCCTCAACCCGGCGCCGAGCGTGACGCCAGTGCAACGCCCGGCGCCGAGTGTGACGCCAGCGCGACGGTCGCGGCTAGGGGAACCGTTTGATGCAGCGGCCCTCATCGCCGAGCACCCCGACGCGGAAGGCGTCGATTCGAGAGAAGCCGGCCGGCACCGATTCGCCGTTGACGTCGCCGGCCGCCAATCCGTTGGTCAGCAGACCGGAGATCGCCTCGTCGATATCCCCGGCGGTCAGTGCCACCGTGTTGCCGTCGGGCGTGGTGATGCTGCTGGAGAGTTTGGTGGTCGCCACCCCGGTCAGGCAGGCGGTCCGTAGTCCGGCTTCGGCGTCGTTGAGCACGAGGCCGCCGCGGTCGTGCTGCCAGGCCATCATGTAGCGCGACATCAGTGCCGAGTAGGCGGTGTTGTCGCCCTGCAGTCCGGGTCCGTTGAAGTCTTCCACCGGTTCGCCGATCGCCTGCAGGCCGGGGAGGTCGACGATGATGGTGTTGCTGGCCGGGCAGAAGGAGACCGGCGGGCTGGGGCGTGCGTCTGGGCAGGTCCCGGCCGTTGCCGCGTCGAAGGTCACGCTGGGCGGGTTCGTCGGGGTGAAGAGGATGTTCATCGCGTCGATGAGCGAGGCGACCGAGGCCTCGGTGACCGGCAACTCGCCGTTCTGGTCCGACGGGAGTTCCACCGGGAGATCCCCGCGGCGCTGCTTGATCTCCGGAAGGTTGATCGCCGCGCACGCCGAGGCCCCGTCGGTGAAGCCGAACTGGAACGCCGAGACGCGTTCGAACGCCGAGCCGTGCTCGTCACCTCCGATGTACTCGTTGCCGCTGGGCACCGGGTCACGGAACGAGATCATCGCCGCCAGAATGTTGTTCAGCCCGTCGCCGGTGTTGAGGGTGAACCGCGGCGATTTGCCCTCGGCCACCCAGCGCAAGTAGACCCCGGCGAGGCAGTCGGCCTGTTGCTCGGCTACCAGCGAAGGCACGCCCGGGGGGTTGAGGGTTGCCATCTTCTGGATGGCATGGCCGTACTCGTGGGCCAGCACCATGGTGATCGCCATGTCGCCGTTGGCCCGTCTCAGGGCGGGCATCAGCACCGTGCGATCCCAGCCGATGGTGTCGTCGGTTTCGCAGAATGCGGCGTTGACCAAACCCTCGGTGGTCTCGCCGCAGAACGTCCCGTCGGGGGAGTCGGAATCCCAGGAGATCACCGCTTGGACCGGTTCGAGTTCGGCGTCGAAGGTGTCCGGGTAGGCGAACCGCCAAAACTCCTCGAGATCGCTGATGGACTGGCCGGCGAGTTCGTCGATCTGCCCGCCGTCGGTGTCGGTCACCTCACGGGTCGGCGCCTTGGCGTTCGGGCGCAGACCGGTGGGGCCGTCGACGGCCTCCAGTCCGGCCACTTTGAACGGATCGGAGTGCACCGAAACGGGGTTGCCCGAGATGGCCGTGCCGCAGCTGGCCACGAGGAACGCGACACCGGCTATGGCAGCGACGGGACGGACGCGGGTGCGTAGTCGGCGCATGCGATCACAATAGAACGCTGACGCTCCGGGCGGATTCCGGCCACGTGCGGTAAATTCGGACCGCCAGGAAAGGACCCGCCCGTGACTGATGATGCGGTGCGGTTCGGCGATCCGCGGATTCCGGCCGAGACGATCACCGACAAGTCCCACCTGTTCCGTCTCAGCGCTGTGGCCCCCACCGTCTACGACGGGGGTTTCCTCCAGCAGGCGCACGAGGACAATTTCCCGATCCTCAAGGGCCAGGAGGCCAGCATCCAAATGATCACGCTGGAACCCGGTGGGATCCGAGAGCCGCACTGGCATCCCAGCGCATGGGAGATCAACCTGGTTCTCGGTGGCGTCGCCAGCTGGGTGCTCATTGACGGCAACGGCAACAGTGAAAGTTTTGAAGCAGGCGTCGATGATGTGGTGTTCGCGCCCCAGGGTTCATTCCACTACTTCGAGAATCGCGGCACCGACGACCTCAACGTTCTGATCATTCAGAACACCAGTGCGCCCGAGGGCAATGACAACATCGGGATAGGCCAGTCACTCAGCAAGATCCCGCCGCGGGTCTTGTCTGCGGTTTTCGGTGTACCCGCCGAGACGTTCACCTCGATGAAAAAAATCGACGACGCGGTCGTCATCCTGCGATCAACCTGAGCGAGAGAGTGAAGTCCACGAATGTCGATCAACCGACGCAAGGTTCTGGGTGGAGCCGGTGTCGTCGGCGCCGCCGCCGCGGCCGGTGCGGGTGCCGACCGGCTTCTCGGCGGCAACCCCGCCACCTATCCCACCAGTGCCGAGGGGACGCTGGTCGATGATGCGGCGCGCTTCGGTAATCCGCGCATCCCGGCCCAGACGATCACCACACAGTCCCACCTGTTCCACCTCGGCGCGCAGGACCCCACCATTCACGACGGCGGTTCCTTTACACAGGCTTCGGGCGACAATTTCCCGATCCTCAAAGGCCAGGAAGCCAGCATCGTGCTGCTCACGTTGCAGCCCGGCGGTATCCGTGAACCGCACTGGCACCCCAGCGCCTGGGAACTCAACATCGTCACCAGCGGAGTCGCCGCCTGGGTGGTGATTGATGGGAACGGCAACCACGAAACCTTCGATCAACGGGTCGGCGACGTAGTGTTCGCCCCGCAGGGTTCCTTCCACTACTTCGAGAACCGTGGTCCGGATGATATGAAAATCGTGATCATCCAGAACACCAGCGCCCCGGAAGACAAAGACAACATCGGCATCGGTGAATCGCTGAGCAGGATTCCACCGCGAGTGCTGTCGGCCATCTTCGGTGTTCCGGCTCAGGCGTTCGAATCCTTCAAGAAAATCGACAACTCGATTGTGATTCTTCGGTCGACGTAGAGCGTCACGAGTCCCCGGAAGGATGCCGTCATGTCCGGTGCAGCAGCGTCGCTGGTTCCGATCAATTCCCTGACGATCGACGTGATCAGTGACAATGTCAGTGACACCTACGTCAGCAAAACACCGTTCGCCCGTTCCGAACTGGCCAACATTGTCAATGCCGGCGCCCCGGTGGTATCCGGTAAGACCCTGTTGGTGGCCAACCTCGGCTACGGACTTCGGCTCCGGTCGATGACGGCCTCGACCAAGCATGTCCTGCTGTTCGACACCGGTACCGAAGGTGCTGCTTTCATCCGTAACTGCCGCAACCTTGGGATCGACCTCGGCGAGGTGGAGGAGATCGCCATTACTCACGGGCACTGGGATCACATGGGCGCACTGATCGACGCGGTCGATGCCGTCGTCGCCGGTCGCGGATCGGTCACCGTTGATGTCAATCCGCTGATGTTCCGCGAGCGCGGACTGCAGTTGAGCCCGGACCAGGTAATCCCCACCGAAAAAGTTCCCACCCCCGAGATGTTGGTCGCCCACGGCGCGGCGGTGATCAACGATCCCGACGAACGGCTACTGCTGGATCGGCACTTCTACTACAGCGGCCCGATACCGCGAGTGACGTCCTTCGAGACCGGCCGAGCCGATCACCTTTGCCGGGATCACGACGGTGACCCGTGGAAACCCGACCCACTCCTGCTGGACGAGCGAATGCTGGTCGCCCATGTGCGCGGGCTGGGATTGATCGTCTTCAGTGCTTGTTCGCACGCTGGGATTGTCAACGTCTGCACCGAGGTAGCGCGCCTGTTTCCGGAGGTTCCGATTCACGCGGTGGTGGGTGGTCTTCATCTCGGTGGCGTCATGGAGCAGATCATTCCCGAGACGGTGGCGGGTCTTGCGCCCTTCGGTATCCGGTACATCATTGCCGGACACTGCACGGGCTGGCGTGCAGTGCATGCACTCGCCGATGCCTATGGCGACGCGGTGAGTGTGTCGGCGGTGGGAACCACCTATACGTTCCAGGCACCTTAATAGCGGTCTAGAAGCCGACCGCTTGGCCGTCCTTTCGCGGATCACTGACCGCGAGATAACCGTCGTCAAGACGCCAGATCGCCTGGCAGGCACCGAACGCCGAGTAGTCGCTGACGCTGACGATCTGATGGCCTCGCCCGCGTAACTCGTCAACGGTGACAGGTGGGAAACCGTCTTCGACGGCGACCTGCATTCCCTGCATCCAACGAAAACGTGGTCCGTCGCAGGCGGCCTGCGGGTTCTGGCCGTGGTCGGCGATCCTCGCCAACACTTGCACATGGCCCTGCGGTTGCATGGTTGTGCCCATCACGCCGAAGCTCATCACCG
>SYAA01000091.1 GCA_005789055.1 Actinomycetota bacterium | reverse complement strand
TCGCGCAGCCAGGCGATGTCCTCCCAGGTCGGTGGCGGGGTGCCCATCCACTCCCCGTAGGCGGCGAAGAACGCCGGCCCGGCCTCACCGCGGCGACCCTGATTCGGGGCGGTCAGCGACGGCGGGCGAAAAGTCTTGGCCCAGTCCAGGAACCACGCCGGGCGCACAAGACCCTGCGGCGACATCTTGATCGCGGTGAGGATGTCCATCTTCTCCGGGATCTTCGGGCTGCCCCAGTCCCGGCCGTGCGAGAAACTCCAGTCGGTGGTCGCGATCAGGCCGACCGCACCGGCGGCCCGGGCCCGATCCGCGCGCTCGGCGATCGCGTCCCGGCCACCGAGCCAGTAGATCTGGAAGAAGGTCTTGGGGTTGACGGCGATGACGTCCTCGATGGGCTTGCTGGCGAACGACGACAGCCCCATTGCTGTGCCGCGCGCGGCGGCGGCGCGGGCGACGGCCACCTCGCCGTCGGGGTCGACCGCCTGGACGCCGGTCGGTGAGATCACCACCGGCAACGCGATGTCCTGGCCCATCACAGTGGTGGCCAGGTCGCGCTTCTCGGTGGCCCCGATGACGTGCGGCGCAAAGCCGAGTTCGGTGAAGGCCTCCACGTTGTCGGAGTAGGTCAGGCCTTTCTCGCTGCCGGCCAGCAGCGCAGAGTAGACCGCCTTGGGCAGCCTCTTCTTCGCGCGCTCCTGGGCAACGGCGACCGTCTCGAACCACACATCACGTGCCATGACTAGACCGGGCTTTCGTTGCAGGGTTTGGCGGGCGGGCGCTGGAGCGTCAACATGATCGGCTTCCCGCGGGAATGGTCGGCGCCGGGGCGGGGTTTTTCGCGCGCCGCCGCCAATGCCGGCGCGCCATAACCTTCCACGCATTCCGGGTCGGGGCCATCCAGCGGCAGACCCGTGAAGAACTTCGCCGCCATGCACCCGCCGCGACAGGCGTCGTAGTGCCCGCAGCTGCCGCACGCGCCGGCCGATTGCGGCTGGCGCAGCTCGGTGAACAGGGCCGAGTTCTTCCAGACGTTGTCAAAGCTTCCGTCGGACACGATGTTGCCGGCCAGGAAGCGGTCATGGATGGCGAATGGGCAGGCGTAGACATCTCCGACCGGGTCGATGAGGCACACCACTCGGCCGGCTCCGCACATGTTCAGCCCGGCCAACGCCCCGGGTGCGCCCAGGCCGGCAAGGTGAAAGAAGGAGTCGCCGGTGAGGACCCGATCGCCCTTGGCGACGAGCCAGTTGTACAGCTCAACCTGTTGGGCGGCGGTGGGGTGCAACTCATCCCACACGTCAGCCCCGCGGCCCGACGGCCGTAGCCGGGTGATCCGCAGGGTCGCGCCGTAGCGGTCGGCCAAGGCTTTGAAGTCGTCGAGTTGACCGACATTGTGGCGCGTGACGACCACGGAGATTTTGGCGTCCGCGAAGCCCGCGTTGGCAAGGTTCTCCAGTGCGCGGATCGCCATGTCGAACGACCCGGGGCCGCGCACCGCATCATTGACCTCGGCGGTGGCGCCGTCCACGGAGATCTGCACGTCGACGTAGTCGCTGTCAGCCAGGCGCTGGGCGACCTCGGGAGTGATCCGAACTCCATTGGTGGAAAACTTCACCCCGACGTGGTGTTCGGTGGCGTAGTCGACGAGTTCCCAGAAGTCCGGCCGAATGGTGGGTTCGCCGCCGCCGATGTTGACGTAGAACACCCCCATGCGTTCGAGTTCGTCGATGACGGCCTTGCACTGGGCCGTCGACAGTTCGCGCGGGTCGCGCTTACCCGACGAGGACAGGCAGTGCACGCAGGCCAGGTTGCACGCGTAGGTGAGTTCCCAGGTGAGGCAGATCGGCGCGTCCAGGCCGCGCTCGAACTGTTCGATGAGCCGGGGAACGGGCGCGATGGATGTCATGCGGACTCCTTGATGACCAACATGTTCGATGCCACCAGCACGCTCAGCGCGTGCAGATAGGGAGCCTGGTGGTCGGGGTCCACTCCGGCGGCCGCCAGCGCCGAGGCAACGGTGGGGTGGTCGCCGAGAGACTCGACGACCGCCACGATGGTGCGGTTCTTCAGGAATGACAGTTTGCGGGTCCCGAAGTGGTAGAGCAGCGCTCCGAACGGCTCGGGACGCACGGCGACCTGGGGATGCAACCGCCAGGTGCGGGAGGGGTCGAAGGCCGCGCCCACGGTGTGGGCGGTCATGGTCAGTAGACCCCGCACATCCCGTCGATGGACACCTCTTCGACGAGGGCCTCGGTCACCAACTCGGGGTCGGTTGTGGTCTCGTTATCCATGCGGAACACCCTTTCGCCAGCCGAAACGTCGACGCGAGAGCGTGACTGGGGCCAGAATATGGCATCAGGTGCCGAAAGGGAAAGGATTCGCCCATGAGCACAAGTCCCGCCCGGGTCGGCCGCCGCCGATCGACCACCCGGGATCACATCGCTGACGTCGCCCTGGACCTGTTCGCCACCTACGGGTTCAGCGAGATCAGTGTCGACGACGTCGCGATCGCCTCCGGGATCGCGCGCCGCACTTTGTTTCGCTACTACGCGTCCAAGAACGCCATCCCATGGGGCGATTTCGATTCCTACCTCGGGCACTTCGCGGAGTTACTCGACCGCACCGACCCGGCGGCCCCGATCGGACCGACACTGCGCGCCGCACTCCTGGACTTCAACACCTTCGACGAGACCGGAACGGCTCTGCACCGCCAACGCATGCAGGTGATCCTTCAGAGCGCGGAACTGCAGGCCTACTCGATGACCATGTACGCGGGTTGGCGCGCCGTGGTTGCCGACTTCGTGGCCCGGCGCACGGGTGCGCGGGTCAGCGATCTGATCCCGCAGACGCTGGCCTGGCTGATGCTGGGGGTCGCACTGTCTGCCCACGAGTTCTGGCTGGCCGACGAATCGGTATCCCTGCTGCAGGCACTCGGCGACGCGTTCGACACGATGGCCGAAGGTCAGGACCTCGACGCCCGACTCAATCGAGAACGTCGCTGACCGGCGCCCCCACGGCGATCTTGGAGCGGGCCTTCATCACCTTGCCGGGCATCCCGCCGCCGACAACTCCGACCAGCACACCGTCGCGGGAGTAGTAGGCCAGGAACTTCCGGCCGTCGTCGCTGACGACGTGCACGACATCGCCGGGTTCAG
>SYAA01000090.1 GCA_005789055.1 Actinomycetota bacterium | reverse complement strand
CTCGCGGTGTACCCCGGAGACCGAGTGCAGATCATGGGCGTCAAGGTCGGCAACGTGGTGAGCGTCGAACCGGCCGGCGACAAGATGAGGGTCACGCTCAACTTCGACAGCCAGTACAAGGTTCCCGCGGACGCGACTGCATCAGTGCTCAACCCCACCGTGGTGGCGTCCCGGGTGATTCAACTGGCCCCGCCCTACACCGGCGGCCCGGCGCTGGCAGACAACGCGGTGATTCCTCTGGAGCGCACCCAGTCGCCGGTGGAGTGGGACGACATCCGAAACCAGCTCGACAAACTCGTCACCGAACTCGGTCCCACCCCCAGCCAACCGAAGGGTCCGCTCGGCGATTTCGTCGAGTCGCTGGCCGACGGTCTCAACGGCAAGGGCAAGCAGATCAACACCACATTCCGCGCGTTGGGCGATGCGGTGGCGGCGCTGAATGAAGGTCGCGGCGATTTCTTCGCGGTCACCAAGAGCCTGGCGACGTTCGTCAACGCGCTGTATCAGAGCGACCAGCAGTTCGTCGCGCTCAACAACGACCTGGCCACCTTCACCACGTCGCTGAACAACTCCGACCAGGAGCTGGCCACGGCGGTCAAGGAAATTGACGTCCTGCTCAAGACCGCTCGGCAGTTCATCGACGACAATGGCACGCTGCTGGCCACCGACATCAACAACCTGGCCGATGTCACCAACGCCCTGATGCAACCCGATGCCCGCAACGGCATCGAGACGGTGCTGCACGTCTATCCGAACCTGGCTGCCAACGTCAACCAGATCTACCACCCCACACATGGCACGATCCAGGCGATCCCGGCCGTCGCCAGCTGGGCCAACCCGATGCAGTTCATCTGCAGCGCCATCCAGGCCGGTAGCCGACTCGGCTATCAGGATTCGGCGGAATTGTGCGCCCAGTACCTCGGTCCGATCTTCGACGCGACCAAGTTCAACTACCCGCCGTTCAGCGCGAACCAGTTCTCCACCGCGGAAACGCTGCCCAAGTACGTGGCCTACTCCGAGGAGCGCTTGCGGCCGCCGTCGGGGTACAAGGACACCACCGTGCCGGGCATCTGGTCGCGCGACACGTTGTTCTCGCACGGCAACTCCTCCAACGTTCCGTGGCAGTCCGGGTTCGGCCCGCCTGATTGGATCGTGGCCCCGGGCATGCAGGGCGTCGAGGTGGGCCCGTTCACGTCGACCATGCTGACCCCGGACTCGCTGGCGGCGCTGATGGGCGGGCCGGACCCGGTGTCCTCACCGTCGGGTCTGCGAGGTGGCGCACCGCCGAACTCCTACGACCAGAACAATCCGCTGCCGCCGCCGTGGTATCCGGGTGCACCGCCGCCGCCCGCCCCGGGAGTCGACGTGATCCCGGGACCGTTGCCGGTATCGCAGCAGATCGGACCGCCGCCGCCGGCGGCGCCCGCCGCACCCGGGCCGATGCTGCCCGCTGAGATGGGGGCTGGATAGTGAATTCTGTCGCGAAGTCTGCGCGCCGGCTGGGCTGGCGATCCCTGGCGTTACTCGTGGTGGCGATTGTGCTGAGTTCCTGCGGGTGGCGTGGGATCGCCAACGTGCCGGTCCCAGTTGGCCCGGGTACGAGCAAGGGTTCGACGAAGGTCTACGTTCAGGTTGCCGACACCCTGGCGCTCAATACGAACAGTCGGGTCCGGGTGGCCGATGTCTTCGTCGGTACCGTGCGCAACATCGAACTCAAGGACTGGGTGCCCACCCTGACCTTGGACATCGAACCGGGTATTGAACTGCCCGCCAACGCGACCGCGAAAATCGGCCAGAGCTCCATCCTGGGCACCCAGCACGTCGAGTTGGCCTCACCGCCCAACCCGTCGCCAGAGCCGCTGCGCGACGGCGCGACCATCCCGCTGAAGAACTCCTCGTCCTTCCCGACCATTGAGCGCACCCTGGCCAGCGTCGCCACCGTGCTGCGCGGCGGGGGTATTCCGAACCTGGAGGTTATCCAGACCGAGGTCAACAATCTGCTCACCGGCAATGCCGATCAGATCCGCGCCTTCCTGACCAATCTCGACACCTTCACCGACCGACTCAACCAGCAGCGCGAGGACCTCGCGCGGGCGATTGAGTCAACCAACAATCTGATCACCTACGTGGCGAGCCGCAACAACACCCTCGACCGGTTGCTGGTCGACCTGCCGCCGCTGATGGAATACCTGGCGGGTGCTCGCGACCGAGTCAGTGACGCGGTGATCGCACTGGGCCGGTTCAACAAGGTCACCGGCGAGTCACTCTCGGCGGCGCAGGCCGACCTGCAGACCAACCTGGCGGTGCTGCAGCGGCCGCTCAAGCAACTGGGCCGCGGCGCACCGTTCTTCCTCGACGCGATGCGCCTGATCATCACCAACCCCTACCCGCTAGACAACATCCCGAAGGTGATCCGCGGTGACTACATCAACCTCTCGCTCGGGGTCGACCTGACGCTCAGTGCGATCGACAACGGGTTGCTGACCGGCACCGGCTTCTCGGGCATGCTGCGTGCGCTCGAGCAGTCGTGGGGCCGCGATCCGTCGACGATGATTCCCGACGTTCGCTACACCCCACACCCGAATATGACTGATGGCGGCGGACCGTTCATCGAGCGCGGCGAGTGAGCGGGGGAGAGAAGCGATGCTGACCCGTTTCATCAAATTCCAATTGGCGACCTTCGTCCTGCTGACAGTGCTCGCACTGGTCGGGCTGAGCATCTACTATCTGCGCCTGCCGAGCCTGGCCGGGGTGGGCCAATACACCCTCACCGCTGACCTGCCCACGGCCGGCGGTCTCTACAAGACGTCCAACGTCACCTATCGTGGCGTCTCGATCGGCAGAGTCACCAACATCGAGCCGACCGAGACGGGTGCCCGCGCCACCTTGCGGATCAGTGACAAATACAAGATCCCGGTTGATGCGAGCGCGAACGTCCGGTCGGTCACCGCGATCGGCGAGCAGTACCTGGACCTGGTGTCGGACGGGAATCCTGACCAGTTCTTCACCAGCGGCCAGACGATCACCAAGAGCACCGTGCCGGTTCCGGTGGGTCCGGCCCTCGATGCCGCCTACCGGTCGCTGGCGGCGATTCCGTCGGACAAGATCCCCAACCTGCTCGACGAGACCGCCCTGGCGGTCGGCGGACTCGGCCCGACCCTGCAGAGACTGGTGGACAACACCTCGACCTTCGTTGGTGAGCTCAACGACAACATCGGCGACATCAACGACATCGTCGACAACGCGCCGCCGATCTTCGACAGCCAGGTTCAGTCCGCGGATGCGATTTACACCTGGGCCGCCAACCTGAACTCGTTGACGAGGCAGGCCAAGGAGCAGGACGCCGCACTGCGCAGCACCCTGCAGCAGGCCGCGCCCACCGCCGAGGGACTCAACACGCTGTTTGTCGACGTGCAGGATGGTCTGCCGCAGACACTCGCCAACCTCGCGATCATCATCGAGATGCTCGAGCGCTACAACAAGGGCGTCGAGCAGTCACTGGTGCTGCTACCCCAGGGCGCGGCAGCCGGACAGACGGTCGCCGGTGTGTTCCCGGGTAAAGCGTCACTGGACCTCGGCCTGTCCATCAACCAGCCGCCGCCGTGCCTGACCGGATACCTGCCCGCCAGCCAGTGGAGGGCACCAGCGGACACCAGCCCGCAACCGGTCGTCGACGGCCTGTATTGCAAGATCCCGAAGGACACCCCGGCCAACTCGGTGCGCGGTGCGCGCAACTTCCCCTGCGTGGACGTGCCTGGTAAACGCGGGGCCACGCCGCTGGAGTGCCGCAGTGATGAGCCCTACACGCCGCTGGGGACCAACCCGTGGTACGGCGATCCGAATCAGATTGTGAACTGCCCGGCACCGGGCGCCCGGTGCGACCAGCCCGTCAATCCCGGCACGGTGATGCCCGCCCCCAGCATCAACAGCGGGCTGAACCCGTTGGCGGCCGAACTGCTGCCGACACCGACGCCGCCGGCCCAGGACCCGCTGTCCGCACCGGGAACGGGTAGCGTGGTGTGCAATGGGCAGCAGCCGAACCCCTGCGTCTACACACCGGCGGCCGCGTCGGCGACTAACACCTCGGCGGCTAACGCCTCGGCCACCTACGACGCTCAGAGCGGGGAGATCGTCGGACCCGACGGTACGACGTATACCGTCACGAACTCGACCAATACAGGAGACGACGGATGGAAGGAGATGCTGGCCCCGGCCAGCTGACCCCGATCCCGCCACAGACAGCACCGGATCAGCCTGAGTCGAGGCTCAACAGTGGCCGCTGGCCGACTGGCATCTGCGCGGCCCTGCTGGCGGCGAGCCTCGCACTGATCACCGCCGGAGTCCTGGCGTGGTTGTCGCATCGGCACAGCGCGACGAACATCGGCGACGAGGTGGTGGCGGTAGCCACCGCCAAGGACTGCATCTCCGCCACCCAGGCACCTGACCTGGCGGCGATGAATGAGAGTCAACGCAAGATCGTGGCCTGCAGTACCGACAACTACGCGCCCCAGGCGAACCTCTACAGCAGCCTGCTCACAGAGGCGTACCAGACCGTGAAGGCCAAGGTGAAAATCACCGACATCCGGGCGGCGGCGGAGAAACACAACCCGGACGGTTCGATCGACGTCCTTGTCGCGACCCGTGTGTTGATGTCGAACGTGCAACAGCAGGATCAGGAACTGAGCTACCGGTTACGGGTGCGGATGGCTCCGTCAGAGGGCACCTACAAGATCGACAACATCGAACCGGTGGGCAAGTGACCGTGACATTCGACTCCGACCTGGTGGCGGACTTCGACACTGCACCGCCGGCCGATGCCTCAGGACCGGTGGCGACCTGGTCGGCCCGCGCGGGTGCGTTCACCCTCGACGTGCTGTTCGGCCTCGGCGTGTTGATCGCCGCCGGACTGGTGGCGGTGGCGGCCACGCCGCAGGGCTGGCTCTGGTGGCTGTGCGTGGTGGTGGCCGTCGGGGCGCTTCTGGTGATCGCGGTCAACCGGTATTTCCTGCCCGCGACGCGCGGGTGGAGCGTGGGCCGTTCGGTCTTCGGTATCGCGGTGGTGGATGCCGATGGTGCGAGAGTCGGTCCGGGGCGTTTGATGCTGCGCGATCTGGCGCACCTTTTGGACACCGTCCCGGTCTTGCTCGGATGGCTCTGGCCGCTGATCGACGCCCGTGGCCGCACCTTCGCCGATCTGCTGACCGGTACCGAGGTTCGCCGTGTCGACGGCTCGCGACCCGACTGGCGTCGGCGCGCACTCGCCGCGATCGCTGCGGCCGCCACGGTGTCCGCCGCGGTCGCCGGTGCGGGATACCTGGGCGTGTATCGACCGGAGTTGGCTGCCGCCCAGGCCCGCGAACAGATCGCGGTGCAGGGCCCCAAGATCGTCGAGGAACTGCTCACCTACAAGACCGCGACCATCCAGGACGATTTCGCCCGGGCCCAGACGTTGGTGACCGACGGTTACCGGCCCACCTGGGTTGCTCAGCAGGAGGCCACTCGCAAGGCCGGCGCCGTGGACAATGACTACTGGGTGACCAACGGTGCGGTGCTGAACTCGACCGCAAACCGGGCGGTGATGCTGATGCTGCTGCAGGGCCAGCGCGGCGCGGCGGGCGGCCAACGCTTCATCTCGGCGTCGGTCCGGGTTTCTTTCGAGAAGTCCGGATCGGGACAGTGGCAGGTTTCCGACCTCACCGTGCTGGCGCAGCCCAGGTCCGGCGGAGCCGGCGGATGAGCCCGCGCCGCAGAATTTCCCCGGACGCGCCGGATTCGTTCGGACTTCGCCCGCTGCCGCCCGAGCGGGCCAACCCGCTGGGGGGAAGGTGGTCATGGCTCGCCGCGCTCGCCGCGGTGCTGGTGTTGGCCTCCGTCACGGCGGCCGCGGTGATCGTGACCAAGCATGAGACGATTCGCCGCGCGCAGATCCGGGACGCGGACGTGCTCACCTTCGTGAACTCGTTTGTCACCGCGTACACATCGCCGGATCCGTTCAACGCCAACCGTTACGCCGATCAGATTTTGGCGCAGGGCACCGGCGAGTTCGCGACCCAGTTCGGCGACAACATGAACGCTGTGGTGTTCCAGGTGGCCCAGGCCGAACGGGGATTCGGAACCGTTCAGGATCTCGGGATAGAGCGGTGGAACGACGACGGCAGCGCTGACGTCATTGCCGTGTCGAAGATGACGACCAAGATGCCGAACGGCACGACGGTCGAGAACGGAAACCGGTGGGTGGTCACCGCGACCAGGGAGGGGGAGCAGTGGAAGGTCAGCAACCTGTTGCAGGTGATCTGAGCGAGGAGGCTCTCCCCGAGGAAACCCTCCCGGAGGAAGGCCCACCCGACGAGACTGCCTCCGACGAGACTCTCGCTGACGAGACTGCCTCCGTGGAAGACCCGTCCGAGGCGGGCCCGCCTGCTCCGACCTGGTTGCGGCGCAATGCGCGTCGCGTCGCGTTGCTGTCATCAGTCGGCCTTTTCGTGGCGGCCGGCGCGTTCGCCGGCGCGACGGCCCAGGCCTACCTGACGGACCGCGCGGCGGTGGCACTGAAGGAGAAGGTGGCCCGCACCGCCGCCGAGGCGATCACCACGCTGTGGAGTTACACCCCGGCGGACATGGACAAACTCTCCGAGCGTTCAGCCAAATATCTCAGCGGAGACTTCGGACAGCAGTACCGCCGCTATGTCGATGCGATTGCACCCGAAAACAAACAGGCTGAAGTAACCAGCAGCACTCAGGTCGTTGCGGTGGCGGTGGAGTCGCTGCGCGGATCGGAGGCTACCGCCATCGTCTACACCAACACCACGTCGACCACGCCGAAGAGCAACAACATCCCGTCGCTGAAGTACCTGTCCTATCGGCTCGAGTTGCAGCGTCAGGATCGACAGTGGCGGGTCACGAAAATGACGACCGTGACGTCGTTGGATCTCACCCCGAAACTCTGACTCGGGCGGCGGTGAATCAGTTGAACGCCAGCCAACTTGGAAGCGCGCGTTCCCGGGCTTCACACAGCACCGCTGTGGTGTCACAGGAACCGCGCGGGGAACCTGCGCCGCCCCACATGCCGCCGGTGTCGCGGCGCAGCACAATCGACGAGGATCCGCCGCCGTCGAGCAGCACCGCGGTGTCGCTGCCCAGTCCGCGGAAGAGATCCTGAACCTGGTCGGGGGTGTAACTGCCGCCCTGGAAGATGTACAGGTTGTCGGTGCCGGACACGTAGGCCACCGCGGTTCGGGCGGCACTGGGTCCGGGATCGTTCAGTTGCCCGGTGTCTCCGGGCGCCAGTAACTTCACGCCGCTGACGGCCACGAATCGGGTGCCGTCGCCGACGAGCCCGTCGATCACCGGCGTTGCGGCGTCGTAGTCGGTTGGTGTTCTCGGCGTCACTACATACGGCGCGCCGCGGACCGGCAGAATCAGGGTGCTCAACGCAGTCCACACCTCGTCTCCGCCGGAGAGTGCCTGCTTGCCCGCGTACGCCAGGGTGCCGGTGACGGCCATGTTCGTCCGGCCCAGGGCACCGGTGTTGTCGATATAGGTGCCCAGCGGTGAACTGCAACCGGTGGTCTTCCAGGAGCCGGCCCGCTGTGAACGTACGTCGAAGAAGTTCGCGTTGATGGCGATGGTGGGCTGGCCGAGCGCCTGCCAGGCCTGCAACGGGGTGTAGATTTCCGACGCTTGAGCCAGACCTTCGCCGGTGCGCGCCCCGGGTGTCCGCTCACAGCGTGATTGGTATCCCTGGTGGCTGTCGACGAGCAGCCTCGGGGCGATTCGCTGCGAGGCCGACTTCACGACCATCAGGCGTCCACCGCCGCCGTGCTCGTACCAGTCGCCGGCCGCGTTGAGCATCGGCGCCGGGAATCCCGCGCCGAAGTTGTACACCAGGTAGCTACCGCGGGTGTTCGCGATTGCCTGAGCCAGTTTGTCTCGCCCGTCCGCGGCGGCGGCCGGGGGGCAACCGGTGGCGGCCAGGGTCAGGCAGGCGAGCGCGGCCGAGCCGCCGGTGCGCAGGCGGCGAAGTGCAGCGGCAGAGAAGGGCACCAAATCACGATAACCCCACCAATAACAGTGTCAACAGCCGTAACATCACCATACGAGCGCGGACTGGGTACGGCCGCGCGTCTGCGTCAGGCCGGTTTTTGGCCCTTCCACCGGTCGTGGTATGCCGCGACCTCGCGTGGTTCGTCCATGTGTTTGTTGACCATCGCCCGGTCGCGCCGAATGATCGACCGCATGGTGAGTGCGATCAAGACGATCATCACGACTGCCCCGCCGATGAGGAAAAGGGTTTCCGAATTGTGGAATAGTGCGTCCATTGAAGTCTCCGATCGACTCCGCAGTGTTCCCGCTATGCGCCTGCTCCACTTGCCAGACGTAGATCCTTATGGTGAGTCCGGGTTTTGGGTTTGGGAAGACCTCAAATGTGACGTATTTATGACGACTTGTACCCTCAGCTGATGACGACCGATCACGCGGAGCGAACGTTTGTCGGCGTCGGCGGGATCCGGATCGTCTACGACGTGTGGACCCCGGATACGCAACCCCGCGGGGTGGTGGTGCTCGCCCACGGCTACGGCGAGCACGCCCGGCGCTATGACCACGTCGCGCAGCGCTTCGGGGCATCCGGTCTGTTGACCTACGCCCTTGATCACCGCGGCCACGGCCGGGCCGGCGGCAAGCGGGTGCGGGTGCGCCACATGTCGGAGTTCGTCGGCGACTTTCGTACCCTGGTCGAGATCGCGACGGCCGAGCACCCGGGTCTGCCGCGAATCGTGCTGGGCCACAGCATGGGTGGCGCGATCGTTCTGGCCTATGGCGCGCAGTACCCGGACTCCTACGACCTCATGGTGCTCTCCGGGCCGGCGATCGCGGCGCACACCGGTGTATCCAGAGCCAAGGCACTGCTGGGCAAAGCGGTCGGATCGGTACTTCCTGATCTGCCCATCGAACAGGTTGATCCCGACGCGGTTTCCAGCGACCCGGAAGTGGTCGCAGAGTACAAAGCCGATCCGCTGGTCTACCGCGGCAAGATCCCGGCGGGTATCGGCAAGGCTCTGCTGGTGGTCGGGGAGGAGATGCCCGCACTGGCCTCTCGCATCACCGCACCGCTACTGGTGGTGCACGGTGAACACGACACGCTGGTGGCCGCCGCGGGAAGCGAGCGACTGGTGCGCTGCGTGGCTTCTCGCGACGTCGAACTGAAGGTGTATCCGAAGCTCTATCACGAGGTGTTCAACGAACCCGAGCGGGACCGCGTGCTCGATGACGTGACCGACTGGATCGTCGCCCGGCTGTGATCCGTCGACTGGCGGCGGTGGCGCTCATTCTGGTCGCCCTGGCCGGTTGCTCACGCGACAGCGACGTCGAGCGGGTCTGGTTGGAAAAGGACGTGACGTTCGACTCCAACGGACTGACCCTGCACGGTACCTATCGCCACCTCTCCGGCAACAGTGTGGGCCCGGCCGCGCTGCTGATCTCCGAGAGTGGACAGACCGACCGCAACGGTGACAACAATGTCGCAGGAACCATCGGCAACATGCGTCAACTCGCGGAGTTCCTGTCCGAGCGGGGTGTGGCGACCCTGCGATACGACAAGATCGGCACCGGCGTCACCGGACTCGGTCCGTTCGCCGGCCGACCCGCCGATATCGGCAGTGCGATGTACACCGACGGTGCTCGGGCGGCGTTGCGATTCTTGGCGGGGCAGGCAGGCGTCGACGGCGACCGCCTCTCGGTGTATGCCTTGGGGGAGGGCACTATTCACGCGATGTTGCTGGCCGATGACTCCTCGCCGGGCGCGCCGCGGATCCATTCACTCGGGCTGCTGCAACCACTCCCCGCGCGCTACCTCGACTTGATCACCGGCCGGGTCAGGACCAATGTCGAGGCGGCGGTGCGAGTTGGCAGCGAGACCCAGCAGCAGGCCGATTCCGTGCTCGCCGCCTGGCGGGCCGCGGTCGAGCAGGTCCGCACCACCGGGACGG
>SYAA01000089.1 GCA_005789055.1 Actinomycetota bacterium | reverse complement strand
GATGCCTGCGGTAGGTCGCCTGCTGTTCGTTCACGCCCATCCCGATGACGAGACCATCAACAATGGTGTGACCATCGCGCACTACGCCGCGCGCGGAGCTGAAGTCACCGTGGTGACGTGCACCCTCGGCGAGGAGGGCGAGATCATCGGAGAACGCTTCAGCCGGTTGGGTGTGGCGGAATCCGATCAGCTGGGCGGGTATCGCATCGGTGAGTTGACCGACGCGCTGCGCCATCTCGGGCTCGGCGAGCCCCGTTTCCTCGGTGGTGCCGGGTGCTGGCGGGACTCGGGCATGCCGGATACCCCGCGGCGTCGCCGCACTGCGTTCGTCGACTCGGACACCGAAGCGGTCGTCGGACAGCTTGCGGATGTGATCGCCGAGTTGCGGCCGCACGTGGTGGTGACCTACGACCCCGGTGGCGGATACGGCCACCCGGACCATATTCGGGCCCACCACATAACCACCGCCGCCATTGCCGCCGCGTCCGACCGGTGGCAGGTGCCGAAGTTCTACTGGACGGTGACCGCCGCGGAGACGTTTCGTTCGGGCGTGGACGCACTGCGGCCCGACGATGTCCTGCCGGACTGGATCTGGCCGCCGGTTGAGATGACCTACGGATTTACCGACGACCGGATCACCGCGGTGATCGATGCCCCGGAGCATGTCGCGGCGAAAGTCGCCGCTATCGGCGCGCACGCGACCCAGGCGGTGCTCGGTCCGACCTGCCGTGCCTTCACGCTGTCGAACAAACTGATTCTGCCGGTGCTGAGCCAGGAGCACTACGTGCTCGCGTCTGGCCAGCCGGGTGAAACCGATGACAGGGGTTGGGAACGCGACCTTTTGGCCGGCCTTGATCTCGCCGCCGGGTAGCGCCTGGGACAGCCGCTTCGGTCCGGTGGTGCTGGCCATGCTGACGGTCGACGGAGTGTTATCGGCGGTGGTGGGTGCACTGCTGCTGCCGCTGTATCTCGGTGCTATTCCGTTTCCGGTGAGCGCTCTGGTGAGCGGGCTTGTCAATGCTGCGCTGGTGGGGGCCGCAGGGCACTGGACAGGCTCGAAAAGGCTTGCGGCACTGCCGCTGTGGGCCTGGCTGGCAACAGTGGCGGCATTGACTTTCGGCGGACCGGGCGGAGACATCGTCTTCGGCGGGCGGGGAATCCTGGCCTACTCGGTGCTGATTCTGTTGCTACTCGGCGCTACGCCGGCGGCCATGGTGCTGCGTCGAATGGCCTGACGTCGAATGGCGTGACGTCGAATGGCGTGACGCGTCCACTCAGGCGTCAGTGTCGGCGGACCGCGCCGCTGTCGAACGAGCGGCCCTGCGGGGTTCTTTCACCGGTGCGGCGATGGGCGCGCTCACCGCGGACGTTGCATCCGCAGCATCGACCGCGGTGGCGACCAGCGCTGCGGAGTCGGTATCCACTGCGGCAGGCGCAGGCGGCGACTGTCGCGCCGCGACCGCGCGGCGAGCCGCTGCGCGGGTGGCCCGCGGGGCAGGGGTCTCGGCAACTGGCTCCGTGACCGCCGGGGTCTGGGCAATCGGCTCCGTGACCGCAGGGGTCTCGGCAACTGGCTCCGTGACCGCCGGGGTCTCGGCGGGCACCGTGTCGACGGGGGCCTCGGTCACCGGTGTGTCAGCGTCTACCCGCGCCGCCGCCGGCTCGGTGCCCGCCCGCGCCGCAACGGCAGCAGCGGCGACACGGCTAGCGACAGCCGCGGTCGGGAACGGCGGTGGCGGCGGCAGTGGCGGCAACGGCGGCAGGAAACTCAGTACCCAGGCGATCTCACCATCGACGAAGTTGGTGACCGCGAGGTTGAGTCCGTAGCTCAGGGTCGGGCCGATCAGATCGAACTGGCCGTCGATGAGGTAGGCGAAGCTGTACACCAGCGCCTGAACGATCGGCTCCCCGGTGTTGTAGGCGATGTTGATCTGTTGGCCTAACCAGCCGATCGGCCAGGGCAGGTAACCCGTGGCCCAGGCGGCGAGTTCGAAGCCGTACTGCACGAAGGGCTCGACGGCGTTGAAGGTGTTGATGATTGCCTCGCCGGCTGACCCGGTGGCCGCCGCGACGGGTCCCGGGTTCACCGCAGCCGTGGCCGAGGTGAACGGCGCGAGCAGTGGAGCGACCGCGGCGCTCAACTCGATTGAGGAAAGCTCGATCGACGACCGCGTGAAGGCGTCCGTCGACAGGGTGAGCGCGTCGGTTCTCGGGGTAGATACGGGAACCAGCACGACGGCGCCGAGGGTTGCGGCCGCAAGGCCCGCGGCCAGGAAAGAGCGCACGGACACGGTCATCGGAGACTTCTCCCTGTTCGTCGTGTTTGCTGCCGGGGTACACCATGAGTGTACGTTTCCGGCCGGCCGGCGTTACATGGCCGCCGGAGCGCGCGGCCCGGATCGCCCACCGTCAGCGGGCACTCCTCCCGCTGGCACTACTGTGGGGGCCATGTCTGACGCCCGTGATGTATGCCGGTCTCGATGACCGGTCCAGCGGCGTTGCGGCGGGTGCTGCGACGGGCCCGTGACGGAGTTGCACTCAACGTCGACGAGGCCGCCCTGGCGATGACTGCCCGCGGTGACGACCTCGCAGACCTGTGTGCGAGCGCGGCGCGGGTCCGCGATGCCGGACTCGAGAACGTCGGTCAACGGGGTTCGACGGGTCGGCCGACCGTCTCCTACTCGCGCAAGGTGTTCATTCCCCTCACCCATCTGTGCCGCGACACCTGCCACTACTGCACATTCGTCACGGTGCCGGGCAAGTTGCGGGCCGGCGGTCGGGGCATGTATCTCGAACCCGACGAGGTCGTCGCCCTCGCCGCCCGTGGCGCCGAACTCGGCTGCAAGGAGGCGCTGTTCACCCTCGGCGATCGGCCTGAGGCGCGGTGGCCGCAGGCCCGGGAGTGGCTTGACGAACGCGGGTACGACTCGACGCTGTCATACCTGCGGGCAATGGCCATCCGGGTTTTGGAGGAAACCGGCCTGCTGCCGCACCTCAATCCCGGAGTGATGAGCTGGACCGAGCTTTCCCGGCTCAAGCCGGTGGCGCCGTCGATGGGCATGATGCTGGAAACCACGTCGCGGCGGCTCTTCGAGGTCAAAGGCGAGGCCCACTACGGGAGCCCGGACAAGGACCCTGTCGTCCGGTTGCGCACCCTGACCGACGCCGGCCGCCTGTCCATCCCGTTCACCACCGGGCTCCTGGTGGGCATCGGGGAGACCCTCGCCGAGCGTGCCGACACCATGCACGCGATCCGGCGGGTGCACAAGGAATTCGGGCACATCCAGGAAGTCATCGTGCAGAACTTCCGGGCGAAGGACGCCACCGCGATGGCGGACGCGCCGGATGCCGGGTTCGACGACTTCCTGGCAACCGTCGCGGTGGCCCGACTGGTGCTTGGCCCCGACATGCGGGTCCAGGCCCCGCCCAACCTGGTGTCGCGCCGTGAGTGTGTGGCTTTGCTGGGGGCGGGCGTCGACGACTGGGGTGGGGTGTCCCCGCTGACACCGGATCACGTCAACCCCGAACGGCCCTGGCCGGCCCTTGATGAACTGGCCGCGGTCACCGCTGAGGCGGGCTTCGAGCTGGTGCAACGGCTCACCGCCCAGCCGAAGTACGTGCAAGCTGGGGCGGCCTGGATCGACCCGCGGGTGGCCGCTCATGTCGCCGCCCTCGCCGACTCCGATACCGGCCTGGCCCGGGACGTTAACCCGACCGGACTTCCCTGGCAGGAGCCAGACGAGGCCACCGAATCGCTGGGCCGAATCGACTTGCACAGCAGCATCGACACCGAGGGACGGCGAACGGAGACCCGAAGCGACCTTCCCAACGCCTTCGGCGACTGGGAATCCATCCGGGACCGGGTTGGAGAGCTCGCGGCCAGGGCGCCGGAGCGCGTCGACTCCGATGTCGCCGCGGCACTGCGCGCAGCGGAACGCGACCCGGCCGGATGCAGCGACGCCGAGTATCTGGCTCTGGCGACCGCGGACGGCCCGGCATTGGATGCTGTTGCGGCACTGGCGGACTCGCTTCGCTCAGATGCCGTCGGCGATGACGTGACCTTCGTGATCAACCGGAACATCAACTTCACCAACATCTGCTATACCGGCTGTCGGTTCTGCGCGTTCGCGCAACGCAAGGGCGACGCCGATGCATTCTCGCTGACTACCCGCGAGGTGGCCGACCGTGCTTGGGAGGCCCATGTCGCCGGTGCCACCGAGGTCTGCATGCAGGGCGGTATCGACCCCGAGTTGCCTGTTACCGGCTATGGCGATCTGGTGCGGGCGGTGAAGGCAAGGGTGCCGTCGATGCACGTGCATGCTTTCTCGCCCATGGAGATCGCCAACGGTGTGACCAAGAGCGGCGTTAGCATCCGCGAGTGGTTGATCAGCCTGCGGGAGGCGGGGCTGGACACCATTCCCGGCACCGCTGCCGAAATCCTCGACGACGAGGTGCGCTGGGTGCTCACCAAGGGCAAGCTGCCCACGTCGTTGTGGGTCGAGATCGTCAGCACCGCGCACGAAATCGGCCTGCGGTCGAGTTCGACGATGATGTACGGCCACGTCGACACACCGTCGCACTGGGTCGCCCACATCAATGTGCTGCGCGGTATCCAGGACCGCACCGGCGGCTTCACCGAGTTCGTCCCGTTGCCGTTCGTGCACCAGTCCTCACCGCTGTATCTGGCCGGTGCCGCCCGCCCGGGTCCCACCCATCGCGATAACCGCGCGGTGCACGCGCTGGCGCGCATCATGCTGCATGGCCGGATCTCCCAGATCCAGACCAGCTGGGTGAAACTCGGTGTGCAGCGCAGTCAGGTGATGCTGACCGGCGGCGCCAACGATCTGGGCGGCACCCTGATGGAGGAGACCATCTCCCG
>SYAA01000088.1 GCA_005789055.1 Actinomycetota bacterium | reverse complement strand
GCGGCCGGGACGGCGGTGAAAACCATCTCGTCGCGCATACCGAGGAAGTCCCCGTCGACCTGGCAGGCGATGGGTTCGGCGGCGGTCACCCGGACCCAGGGCAGGTCGTCCTCGCGGATCAGGTTCGGGCCCTTGATGGTGGCTTTTCTGGCCAGCATCCGGCGCACGACGAGCAGGTTCGCCACGACGTTCATGCTGGTGACGGCGAAGACGCCCAGGCCGGTCTCGAAGGTCGTGTCCGGGTTGGTCCACACCGGCCTGCTGTTGGCGTAGGTCCAGGGGCTGGCGTTGGAGACGAACGCGAAATGCACGCCCGGAACGGGTTCGCGGTCGGGCAGGCTCACCGTCAGCAGGGGGGCGTCACGCACGCTGCCGAGCATCTCGCGCACCGCGATGCGGATGTAGCGGCCGGCGGTGACCTTGCGGCCCTTGGCGCGCTGGGCCTCGACGGCGGCCACCACGTCGCCGTCGACGCCCATTCCGGCGGTGAAGACCGCCCAGCGTTCCACGCAGTCCATCAAGCCGATGCGCCGCCACGGCTGGCCGCGGCGGTGCGCGCCGAGGAGGTCGATCAGCTGGTTGGTGGCCTCGATGGGGTCGGGGCTGATGCCCAGGGCGCGGGCGAAGACGTTGGCCGACCCCCCGGGAACCACCGCGACCGCGGGCAGGGTGGCGGGGTCTGGCCGGCTTGGTCCGGGCGCGCCCAGCAGACCGTTGACCACTTCGTTCACCGTGCCGTCGCCGCCGTGCACGATGATCACGTCGGTGCCGTCGCGCTTGGCCGCCTCGGCGATCTCGATCGCGTGGCCACGGTGGTCGGTGTGGCTGACGACGAGCCCCACCCGGCTCTCGAGCGCATGCGCCAGGAGGTCGCGGCCCGCCGGCGTCGTCGAGGTGGCGTTCGGATTCACGATCAGCACGGCGCGCACGGGGACTGAGCCTAACGGGCCGTTTAGGCTCAGGGTCGTGGTCGTTGAAACAGGTGCCGGCGCACCGCGGGCGGTCCGGGCCGCTGCGGTGCTGGTGGGCTTGGAGGGTGCCGCCGCGGTCGCCGCCGCGCTGGCCTTCTTCGTGCGCGGATTCGCCGGATCCGACCGGCACATCGTCAACGGGTTCGGCAATGCCGCCTGGTTCGGCATTCTCGGCTCCGGCGTGCTGGCCGCGGCGTGGGCGCTGTGGACCGGTCGCCGGTGGGGCCGGGGTATCGCGGTGTTCACCCAACTGCTGATCCTGCCGGTGACCTGGTACGTGGCTGTCGGTTCGCATCGATGGTTCTACGGGATCCCGGTCGCCGCGGTGGCACTCGGGGCGCTGCTGCTGCTATTCAGCCCGGCCGCGCTGCGCTGGATGTCCTATTCGCCGGCCAACGCCGACAACTCAGGACCGTCCAGCCGGTAGGTGATCCACTCCGACATCTGCCGCCCGCCGATGGCGTCGTACAGCGCAATTGCGGGTGAATTCCATTCCAGCACAGACCAATTCAGTCGGCTGTATCCGCGTGCCACACATTCGCGTGCCAGCGTGGCCAGCAGCGCGCGGGCCAGGCCGTTGCGCCGAAATCTCTCCCTGACGAAGAGGTCCTCGAGATAGACACCTGACACTCCGTCCCAGGTAGAGAAGTTACGAAACCAGACCGCGATCGCGGCCGGTTCACCGGCAACTTCGGCGATGTGGCAGAACACATGCGGTTGATGCCCGAAAAGTGCTGCGGTGATCTGACTTTCGGTAACCGTGCACTGCTCAGAAGCCCGTTCGAAGACCGCGAGTTCGTAGATCATTGCGACGATCTCCGGTTCATCGCCGGGTCGCGCCAAGCGGATCAGTGGGCTCACTGCGGCACTCCTAGAGCCGACAGAATCGTCCGAAACTTCGTGGTGGTCTCCGCGACTTCATCACCGTCGTCGGACTCGGCGACGATTCCGCCACCGGCCTGTGCGACCACGCTGCGGTTATCTGCGGACAGTTGGGCACCCCGGATCGCCACCACCCAGCGGCCGTCGCCCCGGGAGTCGCACCAACCGACCGCGCCGGCATAGAAGCCGCGATCGCCCTCCAGTTGCGCGATCAGGTCCACTGCGGCTGCGGTCGGGACCCCCCCGACGGCGGGAGTCGGATGCAGCGCCAGCGCGAGATCGATTGCGGTGGTTGATGTATCGCGGAGTGTCCCGCTGATCGGGGTGCACAGGTGCCACAGCGCGGGGGTGTGGCTCAGCTGCGGTTCGGGTGCGACATCGAGATTGCTGCACAGCGGTTCCAGTGCGGCCCGCATAGTGTCGACGACGAGATCGTGCTCGTGACGGTTCTTGGCGGAGGCGGCCAGCGCGGCGCCATGGGCGGCATCGTCGTCGGGATCAGCGCTGCGCGGCGCCGACCCGGCGAGGGGACGGCAGTGGACCCGGTCCCCGGTGCGGGCGACCAGCAGTTCGGGGCTGGCTCCCAGCAGTGTCGTACCGGCGAACGGCGCCCCCGCCGCAGACAGGTCGGTCAGGTACGCGGTCGCGCCCGCGTCGGCATCGATCAGCCGGTACAGAATCATCAGCGGGTCCAACGGATCCTCGGCGCGCAGCCGCAGCGCCCGGGCCAGCACCACCTTCGTCAAGGGATTGTCGCCGTGCCGCAGTTGCTGCAGTGCGGCGGCGATCCGGCTGCGGTGGACCTCGGGTGTGGGCATGGTCT
>SYAA01000087.1 GCA_005789055.1 Actinomycetota bacterium | reverse complement strand
GGAGCGCAAGAAGACCCCGATGACCAACAGTGCGCTTCGACTGCGCTCCACCGAAGGTGTGCGCGCCGCCGTTGATGCGTTGTCCAGCGGCCATCCGGTCACCCGGGTCGACGGCGGCCACGAACCGGTGTGGCAGATAGCCCCCGAACACGAACTCGAGGCGGCGTTCTACCGCAACTCCCTGATTCACGCGTTCCTGGAGACCTCGATTGTCGAGATGGCACTGGTGCACGCGGCGCGGGCTGCGGAGGGCGAACGGGTTGACGTGTTTTGGGCGCAGGCCATGCGGTTGCGGTCGCTGCTGAAGTTCGATTTCTACTTCGCCGACTCGACGACGTTCCGGGCCAACATCGCCGAGGAACTCGGATGGATCGACGGCTGGGAGTCCCGACTCGATGCCGGTCCCGACGCCGTCGACACTCTGTTGCGAGCCAAACGTCCGCTGATGGCCAATGCCATGCTGCGGCCCTTCTTTGAGGCCTACGAGATCGTCGCCGACGTCCTGTGTGGCGCGCCGGCAGACATCGGCGACAAGGAACTGACGACAATGGCGCTCGGCGTAGGGAGCCAGTACTCGGCCCAGGGTTTGGTGAGCAGTGCGGAAAGTGTCTCGGCGTTGCTGTTCGCCACCGGCAGGCAGGTGGCCGCCGACCAGAAACTGCTCGGATCGTCGGCGGTCGGCGCGGGGGCTGATCTCGGTGAGCGCCGACGGGCATTTCTCGCCGAGTTGCGCGACATCATCGCCGACATGGATCGGATCTATCAACTCTCTCGCGACCAGTTCTACGCCCGTGAGGCCACGCTGCACTCGGCCGGCTGATTCCGCTGTCCGCTCCACAGGGTAACGCGGTGGGCCCGGTGCTGGCCGCCGTCGCGGTGCTCGCCGGTGTGGTCGCCGCCGGAATCGGGGTGCTGGCTTTGGCCGACGCGCTGAGCGCGACCGGCCTTCCCGACCCGGGTCCGGTGACGACGCTGGGCCTGCCGTTCACCCGCGCCGTCGGCGAGATCGCGGCTGTCACCGCCGTCGGCGGGATGATGTTCGCGGCATTTCTCACCCCGCCGCAAGACAACGGTGTGTTGGACGTCGGAGGTTACCGCGCGCTGCGACTGGCCGCTGCGGCGTCCGGCATCGCGGCATTGTGCGCGGCACTGATGGTGCCGTTGACGATCTCCGATGTCTCCGGAGAGCCGGTTCGCGAGCATCTGAATCCGGTCGAGTTGTGGGAGGTGGCCGGACTGGTCGACGCGGCCTCGGCGTGGCGCTGGACGGCGCTGATCGCCGCCGTCGTCGCGGTGTCGGCGCGGCTGGTGTTGCGGTGGTCCCCGACACCGGTGTTGTTCGCCGGTTCATTGCTCACGCTGGTGCCACTGGGCCTGACCGGACACTCTGCATCCGGCGGATCGCACGACGTGGCCACCGACAGCCTGCTGATCCATCTGTTCGCCGGCGCACTGTGGGCCGGCGGGCTGCTGGCACTGCTGGCACACGCACTGCGTGGGGGAGCGCATTGCGATGTGGCCGCGCGCCGATTCTCGGCCATCGCCCTATGGTGCTTCGTCGCCATGGCGGTATCGGGGACCGTCAATGCCGGCATCCGGATCCGCCCGGCAGATCTGTTCTCGACGGCCTACGGCTGGTTGATCGCCGCCAAGGTGGCTGCGCTTGTTGTGCTGGGGCTGATCGGCTGGCGTCACCGCCGCGGCGCGGTGGCGGCGTTGCAGTCCGACCCCGGTGCGCGCGGTGCGCTGATCCGCCTGGCGATGGTCGAGGCGCTTGTCTTTGCAGTGACGTTCGGTGTCGCCGTCGGGTTGGGCCGGACTCCGCCGCCGCCAGACCGATTCAGTCCGACCGCCGCCGAGGTCGCGCTGGGATATGACTTAAACGGTCCTCCGACCCTGGCGCGGATCGTGACCGACTGGCGCTTTGATCTGATATTCGGCAGCGCCGCAATCATTGTGGCGGCGATGTACCTGGCCGCAGTGATACGGCTACGACGACGCGGCGATCGATGGCCGACCCACCGGACGGTCGCCTGGTTGCTCGGTTGCGCGGTGCTGATGGTAACCACATCATCGGGACTCGGCGGCTATCTTCCCGCGATGTTTAGTGCAGACGTCGTCGGCCGGATGCTGTTGTCGATGCCGGTGGCGATTCTGTTGGTGCTGGGTGCCCCGGCAACCCTGGCGCGCAGCGCACTGCCCGCCGCGGCAGAGGGCGGCACACCCGGCCCGCGGGAGTGGTTGCTGGCGAGCCTGACCGGGCGGGCGGCGCGGCTGCTCACCCATCCGGTGGTCGCCACCGTCGTGTTCGTCGCCGGATTCTGTTACCTCGGCGGCGTGTTCGACGCCACGGCCGGTAGCCACGGTGCGCAGCTGGCGATGACGGCGGTGTTGCTGCTCGGCGGCTACCTGTTCTTCTGGGTGGTCATCGGCATCGATCCCGTGCCGCGGGAGGTCTCGCTGGCCGGCCGGGTCGCAATGCTCGCTACAGCCATCGCGCTAGTGGCTCTGAGCGGGGCGCTGCTGATGGAACGGGACGGCATCCTTGCCGAGCGGTTCTACCGATCGCTGCAGTTGCCCTGGCGCAGCGACCTGCTCGCCGATCAATACAGCGAACTGCTCGCCGATCAACACCGCGGCGCTGCGCTTCTCATGACGGTCGGTGAGGTTCCGTTGGTGGTAGTGCTGCTGGCGTTGCTGATCCGGCGCGCTAAGAGGGCAGCGATTCCTCCCCAGGTGATTACTCCCCAGGTGACGTTTCATCCACAGCCCTGAGTCGACGTCGACGTCCGAGCATTCCGATGTCGGTGCCCGCATGCCCAATGGTTCCGTGCCCGGTACAGGGCGCACACCGCAACGGAAGGAAACCACAATCATGTTCGAAACACCGATGACCATCGTCGGCCAGATCGTCACCGAACCGCGTCGCCGGGTGGTGGCCGGCCAGGAGCTGATCAGCTTCCGGGTGGCCAGCAATTCGCGCCGCCGCACCGGTGAGGGCACCTGGGAGCCGGGGAACTCGCTGTTCGTCACGGTCAACTGCTGGGGACGTCTGGTCACCGGCGTCGGCGCCGGGCTGTACAAAGGTGCCGCGGTGATCGCGGTCGGCACAGTTCACACCAGCGAGTACGAGGACCGCGACGGAGCGAAACGGTCGTCGCTGGAGATGCGCGCCACGGCGGTGGGTCCGGATCTCGCCCGGGTGATCGCCCGGATCGCGCAGCCAGGTCAACCCCAGGGCAACCCGCCGGTGGAGGGCAAGTCGCCGCAGGGACCCTCCGATCCCGCCGACGGCCAGGCCGGCGGTGGCGACGTCGATTCGGAGGCCGAGGGTATCGCGGACGCCGACTCGGAGGGATTGGCCCTGGGGGTGCCTGCCTAGGATGGGCGCGTGGCCGAATTCATTTACACCATGCGCAAGGTCCGCAAGGCCCATGGCGACAAGGTCATCCTCGATGACGTGACCCTTAGTTTCCTGCCGGGCGCCAAGATCGGCGTCGTCGGACCCAACGGGGCCGGCAAGTCCAGCGTCTTGCGCATCATGGCCGGTCTCGACCAGGCCAACAACGGCGATGCCTTCCTGGCGCCCGGCGCAACCGTCGGGATCCTGCAGCAGGAACCACCGCTCAACGAGGAGAAAACCGTCCGCGGCAACGTCGAGGAGGGTCTCGGCGAGATCAAGGTCAAACTCGACCGGTTCAACGAGGTGGCCGAGTTGATGGCAACCGATTACACCGATGAGCTGATGGAGGAGATGGGCCGGCTGCAGG
>SYAA01000086.1 GCA_005789055.1 Actinomycetota bacterium | reverse complement strand
GCGCGCCGTTGTCCGGGTTTGTGGTCCCAGGCTTCCGGGTGTGCGGCGGCCCAGCGTTGGCTGCGGATCGTGAACGGGATGATCAGCAGGTAGCCGGCGATGATCAGCAACACCAGGATGTACGGGAACAGCAGCAGGCCTGCCGCCGCGGCGGCGACCAGGACCAGCAGGATCGGTGCCGCGTTGGCGGGCACCGAGATCGCCTTCAGCGCCAGGGTAGGCACCCGGCTCACCAGCAGTAGCGAGTTGGCGGCCAACCACGCGCAGAGGAACACCGGCGACGTCCACCAGCCGTGGCCGAACTGCAGCATCGCGGCAAGTGGTCCGATGACACCGACGGCACCGCAGGGTGCGGGCATGCCCACGAAGTACTGCCGGGTGTAGGCCGGGCGGGTGTCGTCGTCGAGCAAGGTGTTGAACCGGGCCAGCCGCAGCACGATGCAGACGGCGTAGAGCAGGACGAAGATCCAACCGACCGGCGAGGTCGGCAGCAGGGTGATGTACACGACGAGGGCAGGGGCGACGCCGAAGTTCACTGCGTCAGCCAGCGAGTCGATCTCGGCACCCATCGGGGACTGGGCGTGCAGGGCGCGGGCGATGCCGCCGTCGATGCCGTCGAGTATCGCCGCGGCGCCGATCAGGGCCAGCGCGATATGTGCACGTCCGTCCAGGGCGAACTTGATCGATGTCAGTCCGGCGCAGATCGCCAGCACCGTGGTGGCGCTGGGCAGGATGCGCAGCCCCCGGTTGGATTGGATCCGGGGGCCAGACGGCACAGGGGGTTTCATCATGGCAGCCGGGCCAGCACCGTCTCGCCGGCCAGGGTCCGCTGCCCCGGCTCGATCTGCACCTGCGAACCGGCCGGCAGGTAGGTGTCCAGCCGGGATCCGTACCGGATCAGCCCGTAGCTGTCGCCGATCCGCACCGCATCGCCGACGTGAAGATCGCACACAATGCGACGGGCGATCAATCCGGCGATCTGTACCACCACCACCTGGTGTCCTTCCGGCGTGCGGATCAGCACGCTGTTGCGCTCATTGTCCGCACTGGCGACCGGCAGGTCAGCCGAATGGAAGCGGCCGGGACGGTGCTCCACGGCGAGCACCTCACCGCTGACCGGGATGCGCTGAGTGTGGGCGTCCAGCAGGGACAGGAAAATACTGATCCTCATCAGCGGTGCGGTTCCGACGCCGAGTTCCGGTGGTGGTGCCGATTCACCGATCAGGCACACCTCGCCGTCGGCGGGCGCGACGATCACTCCGGTTTGGATGGGCGGGGTGCGCGACGGTTCCCGGAAGAATGCCGCGTTAGCCCCGGCCGCGGTCAGGCCGACTCGGCGCACCCAGCGGTGGTGGCGACCGAGGGCCGCCACGACCAGTCCGGCGGAGACGAATGGCAGGCCGGCCGGGTGCACGCGCGGCACCGAGGATCGCAGCAGGTTCAGCAATCGGTGCGGGCCGGACGTCTCGGTGTCGTCCGCTGAGCGGGGGCGTCGGGCCACGAGCGGTGATTCTACGGGTGCAGGTCCCACAGCCCGACCTGCTCACCGGCGCCGACCTCGGTGACCTCCTCGGCGATGTCGACCAGGCAGTTGGCGGAAGCCAGCCAGCGCAGGTGGTGCGACGCGGGCGGACCGTAGCTCAGGATGGTCCCGGTGTCGTGGTCGTAGACGCCACGGCGGAACTGGCGTTTGCCGGCCGGGGAGGTGATCGTCTCGGCGAGAACTGCGCGGCGATGCGGCCGGTTCGGCTGCGGCAAGCCCATCGCCGCGCGCAGTGCGGGCCGGATGAACACCTCGAAGGACACCAGCGCACTGACGGGATTTCCGGGCAGCGTCACGATGGCGGTGCCGTTGACAGTCCCCGCGCCCTGCGGCATGCCGGGCTGCATCGCGACTTTGACGAACTCCACGCCGGTACGTCCGTCGGCGCCGAAGGTGTCCTTGACCACCTCGTAGGCTCCGGCGCTGACACCGCCGGTGGTGATGATCAGGTCGGCTCGGCCGCCGTAGGTGTCCAGTACCGCGCGGAATCGCTCCACATCGTCGTCGCAGGTGATCGTCTCCACCACCTCGGCGCCGGCGTCCCGTACCGCCGCGGCCAGCATGACTGCATTGGACTCGTAGATCTGTCCGGGCCGCAGCGGCGTTCCCGGCATCACCAACTCCGCGCCGGTGGAGATCACCAGCACCCGCTGGCGCCCGATCACCGGCAGTTCGACGAGCCCCAGCGCGGCCGCCAGTCCGAGTGCGGCCGGCGTCACGACCCGACCGGCCTGCAGAACGGTGGTGCCGGCGACGACGTCCTCGCCGGCGCGGCGGATGTGCTGGCCGGGCTTCGGGCTCGCGTAGATCGCGACGGTATCGACTCCGGCGTCGGTGCTTTCGACCGGAATCACCGCCGTCGCCATTGCGGGCAGCGGTGCCCCGGTCATGATTCGATGTGCTGTCTGCGGCGCCAGGGCGAGCGCATCGGTGCGGCCGGCCGGAATGTCCTCGGCGACGAGCAGTGTCACCGGGCTATCGGAACTGGCCCCCGCCACGTCCTCGGTCCGTATCGCGTAGCCGTCCATCGCCGAGTTGTCGAAGACCGGGAGCGACAGGGGTGCTACCACGTCGGCGGCGAGCACCAGACCGAGCGCATCGGCCAACCCGGCAGTGGTCACGGGCCTCGCCGCGATCAATCGGGAGACGACACGCTGGTGTTCTTCGACGCTGCGCATCCGACCCCCGCCGCTAGACCGGGTAGGTGACGCCGGTGAGTTCCTCGGAGACCGACCACAGCCGTTCCTGCACAGCGGTGTCGTGCGACTGCGCACTGGAGGTGACAAGTTTCGGGTAACCGCGCAATTCACGGAAGCCGTCCGGGCCGTAGTACTGGCCGCCGCGCACTGCCGGATCGGTGGCCGCCCGCAGGGTGGGCAGCGCACCGAGTTCGGAGGTGTTCAACAGTCGGCCGGAAAGCCAACTGACACCGGGCAGGCCGGCGCCGGGAACGTGGCGGACGAGTTCGGTGGCGGCCACACCCGGATGTGCGGCCACCGCAATGGTCTTCGCTTTCGCCGCCGCCAACCGGCGCTGGAGGTCATAGGTGAACATCAGGTTGGCCAGCTTGGACTGGCCGTAGGAGGCCACCCGGTCGTAGCGGCGGGTCTCCCACTGCAGATCCGCGAAGTCGATCTTCGCCCGGATGTTGTGCGCGATGCTGGCGACCGCCACCACCCGGGACCCGTCTACACCGAGCAGGTTCTTCAGCAGCAGGCCGGTGAGCGCGAAGTGGCCGAGATGGGTGGTGCCGAACTGCAACTCGAAGCCGTCGGCGGTGGTCTGCTTCGGCGGGTACATCACGCCGGCGTTGTTGATCAGCAGATCGATCCGCGGGTGGGCGGCCGCGAGTTCGGCAGCCGCGGCCCGCACCGACGCCAGCGAGCCCAGATCCAATGCGTGCACCGTCACCTCCGCGCCCGGGGACAACGCCCGGATGCGGGCCGCCGCCGCGTCGCCCTTGGCAGTGTCGCGGACCGCCATCACCACCCGGGCGCCACGGGCGGCGAGCACACGGGCCGTGTCGTAGCCGAGGCCGGTGTTGGAGCCGGTGACGATCGCCACCCGGCCGCTCTCGTCGGGAACGTCTTTCTCAGTCCAAGTCATGCCTTAGAACATAGGCGATC
>SYAA01000085.1 GCA_005789055.1 Actinomycetota bacterium | reverse complement strand
GTCATGCACGGCCAGTGGGACTGGATGCGCGATCCCAAGATCCACTCCACCAGTTGGGAGTGGGATAACGCCTCGCCGGCAGATATGTGGAAGCACTCCCACAACCAGGTGCACCACAACTACACCAACGTCATCGGCAAGGACAATGACCTCGGCTACGGCATCATGCGCGTGGACGAGGACCAGCGCTGGAAGCCGCTGTATCTGGTTCAGCCGCTGTCCAACGCCATCAACGCCTGCTTCTTCCAGTACGGGATCGCCGCCTACGACCTCGAGATCGGCAAGTTCCTCAAGGGCCGCGTCGACAAGGCCGACTTCCGTGCCCGCGGCAAAAAGGTGTTGGCCAAGATCGGCCGCCACGCCACCCGCGACTACGTGCTGCATCCGTTGCTGTCTGGGCCCTCAGCGTTGACCACTCTGACGGCGAATCTCACCGCCAACCTTGTCCGCAATCTCTGGACACACTCGGTGATCATGTGCGGACATTTTCCCGAGGGCGTCCAGACCTTCGCGAAAACGTCCATCGAGGGCGAGACCCGCGGCGAGTGGTACCTGCGCCAGATGCTGGGTTCGGCCAATATCTCCGGCGGCCCCGCCCTGCACTTCATGACTGGAAACCTGTCGTTTCAAATTGAGCATCACCTGTTCCCCGACCTGCCCAGCAACCGGTATCAGGAGATTGCCCCGAAAGTCGAAGCGCTCTTCAAGCGGTACGGACTGACCTACACGTCCGGCTCGCTGCCCAAGCAGGTCGGCTCGGCATGGAAGAAAATCATCCGGCTCTCCCTTCCGAACGACTTCCTCAAACGTGCCGCCAACCCCGCCCCGAGGCGCTCGCGGTCAGCGGCCGCGTAGGGCGGGTCATGGCTAAGCGCAGTTCGCCCGGCAGCCTTCTCTCCGACAACGATGCGTCACGGCGTCCAGTAGTTGCCAGACATCACGATCATGCTCTGCAGGATCAGGCTGGCGCTGTAGTAACTTTTAGCGGCCGAAGTCTGAGATTGGGCGACGGTGTAGGACCAGATCTTGTCCAGCCAAGCCTGGTTCGCCGCATTGCCCATCGCCGCCGGTCCCAGAGTGGCGACGAATTCCGGGATTAATAGGTGACGACTGGCGTTCCATCGAGTGTGTAGCCCGATACGACTTTGCTGGGATCGTCGCCGGTCTTGGTGCGGAACCACGTGGTGATCTTCTGCGCCTCAGCCTTACTGACCGCGTCGCCGAACACCGCCGCGTCGACCCCGAGATGCCAGGGCACCCGCACCGAGTTGTACGCATATTGTCCGTCCGTTCTACCTTCCAGGAAGTTGGCCGGTGCGGGGGCCGGGGTTGTTTTGGTGTTCACCACGAAGTCGGCGATGAGGCCCGTCGACGGTGCGTAGGCATTCTGTTGCTGGGCAATAAGATTCTGCGCTGCGGTGACGGCCGAATCCCAGAATGGATCATTGGTGGCGGCTTTGAATGCCCGGAAGTGATCGATCATCAGATCAGACGGGCGAGTTGTGTTGTAGTACGCATCTCCCGCGGTGACCCAGTCTCCGAGCGTCGGTAGATAGGTATTGGGGTTCATCTCACTGGCCTTGATCGCGTTGATCCGGGTGACTGCAAGCTGCTTGTAGTTGTATATCCCTGTACTGCCCCACTGCCGGTCAGCTTGCAGCAAGGCGTAGGCGATAGACAGGTCGCCGTCGGTGGCCGAGTCGCGTCCGTTCACCGAAACGAATGAGGCGTTCTGCTCGGAGGCGTGCAGATTCGGATTGATCGACGAGGGATGTGCCAGAACGTACTTCAGGATTCCATCAAACGATGACTGTGCCGACGGGTCGGCGCCCGCCATCACCACGGTCAACTCCATCCCGTACCCCTGGCCTTCCGAGACGTACGGATAGTCGGCACTTGCTTTGACCGCAAGCCCGTAACTGCCGGCCGACACCAGGAAGTTGGTCTTCCACTTGTTGTATAGGGAGACGACCGCCGCGTCGGCGGTCGACTGGGAACCGCTCAGCGTCAGCGTGCCCGCCGCATAGGGCCGCAGATGCGAACCGAATGGCACCGCGTACGCGGCCACGGTGTCGTCATCGACGATCGTGCCCGTCGCCGTGGCGCGGCTCAGCGTGGTGCCCGCCGGTGCTGACAAGGTGACCGTGAACGCCTCTGTCGCTTCGACGGTGGTGTCACCGATGACGCCAACGTTGACCGTCTTCGCGGTCTCCCCCGCAGCGAAGGTGACGGTGCCGCTGGTCGCCGTGTAATCCGAGCCCGCCGTCGCTGTCGCGTTCGAGGTCAAGAAACCGACGGTAACCGATGTCGTCAACGCCTTCGACATCGTCACGGTGAACACCATGTTGGCGGTACCGCTGCTGCCTTCCGCTTTGCTCGCATCGGCGATCGATAGTGACGGCAGCACGGGGGCGGCGTCGTCGTTGCGGATGGTGCCGGTCGCGGTGGCCCGGGAGATCGTTGCGCCCGACACCGCCGACAACTTCACCGTGAACGTCTCGTCGGCCTCGACGATAGTGTCGCCGACGACCCCGACAGTCACCGACTTGGCCTTTTCACCCGGGGCGAATGTGATCGTCCCTGAACCGGCTAGATAATCCGAGCCGGCTGTCGCCGTCCCGTTCGCCGTCGCGTAACCGACGCTGACCGATGTCGTCGACGCCTTCGACAACGTCACGGTGAACGCCAGATTGGCGGTACCACTGCTGCCTTCGACCAGGCTGGCGTTGGCGATCGACAACGCCGCCAACCTCACCCTGGTGGCGGCGGCGGCAGTCGTCGTGCGAGCCGATGTGGTCGTCGGACCGGGACCGAACAGCAGATTCGCGATTTCCCGCCGGACCAACGCCAGCGCGCCAGTGGCGAGCTGGCCCGGTGTGCCCGGTACATCGCTGCCCCACGGGGATGATGGAAGTCCCAGAGGGTTCAGAAAGCCGGCGAGCTTCCCGGGAGTCGAAGCCGTCGCAGCCGCCACCTGCGGCATCGTCACCACGGCCGCGGCGAGGGGTGCGGCTGACGCCACAGCGGGGAGCCCGGCACTCATCGCGGCCACGATGCGGGATGGCGCCAAAGTCGCTGCTGCCCAATTGATCGCGTCCGAACGGAACCTAGCGCGGCTCTCCTGATCCGGCTGCGACATCGCAGCGGCGGGCATTTTCGTCGACGACTCCTTGATGGTGCCTAGGCCGCCAGCCCCCACCCGATCCGACGGCCGGGACACCCTCGACGGTGAGTTCGACCGCACCGAAGCCCGCGCTTGCCTGTGCGGGGCACCCGCCGCGGAGTGAGACTCTGACCCTTGCGCCGGGGACTCCTCGGACGGTGACTGCCGCGTTCCGGACGAGTGCACCGCTGGACCACGGTCAGTGTCGTCAGCTGAGGCAACCCCGGGACTGGCGGCGATCGCAAGCCCCAAAGCCGCCGCGAATGCGGCCGAACTTAATCGTCCGCCAAAATCAGCTGCATCCATGACCCCTCCAAGGTGCTGGATATGCCAGTGAGCCTCAGTGTCCGCTTACGCACGCCGAAATGCAGTGGACTAAAGGCCTCTAATGGTGGCGCACCAGAGCATGCGGGCGCAGTCGTCACTGGATTGGTAAGGCCGGTTGTTGCCTTTGGTCATCCGGGCCAGACAGTACGGTTGAACCATGTCCGCCCGGAGACCGCAGCAGCCGCAGTCGGCATTGACCCGACGACACATGCTGCTCGGCACAGCCCTGTTCGGTGTGACCGCCGGGTGCAGCTCACTGAGGAACCTCGCTGGAGCCAACCCGCCGCCGAACGCCTCGACCGAGACCTTTGCGGTCACCTATACCGATGCGCAGTGGCGACAACGACTGACCCCGGCCCAATACGACGTCCTGCGTGCCGCGGGCACCGAGACACCCTTCAGCAGCCCACTCAACGACGAGCATCGTGCCGGTGTTTTCGGCTGTGCGGGTTGTGCGCTGGACCTTTTCTCATCGACAATCAAATTCAACAGTGGCACTGGCTGGCCCAGCTTCTACCAAGCCCTCGACAACGCCGTCGTCGAGCGCGACGACGGTTCGCTGGGCATGTCGCGCACCGAGGTCCTGTGCCGCCAGTGCGGCAGTCACCTAGGCCACGTCTTCGACGATGGCCCCAACCCGACCGGCCTGCGCTACTGCATGAACGGTGTCGCTCTCATTTTCCGTCCGGCCTAGACAGTCCGGGGCCCGCATGATCCTTCTCCGACAATTCATCCGAAGCACCCTCACAGTGATGTTTCTCGTGACCGGTGCTGCTGCGCTCGGGCCGGCTCAGGCCATGGCCGCCGAACTTAGTGACTATCGTTGGGAGCGCCGTCCGCTGCTGCTGTTCGCGCCCACCGATAGTGATCCACGGCTCGTTGAAACGATGCGCCGAATAGAGGCCAGTCGGTGTGACTTCATGGATCGCGACATGGTTCTTGGCCGCATCGTCACCGAAGGCACCAGCACCCTCGATGGTCACGTTGTCGACCCCACCCAGGCACAACGGTTGGTGTCGGAGTTTGGGATTGACGCAGACAGCTTCAGCGTGGTGCTGATCGGCAAAGATGGCGGCGAGAAGCTACGCGTCGCCGGCATCCCGGATCTTCAGGCGATCTATGCCGTGATCGACGGCATGCCGATGCGGGCCCGCGAGACGAGTGCCAATCCGAGCCGGTGTTGACGCGGATTAGCCGGGCCCCGGTAGTGCAGCTGAACCACCGATGGCTTGCACTAATGCAGTCCTGAAAACTGTTTTGCCACAACGGACTTCAACCCATAGCCCAGAGGTCGGAGTTTCAGTTCCTGTCCCCCGCTACCAGCGGAAATGGTCCTCGGCCGACACTCCGGGGCTAATTGCTTCTATCCGATATAGTTCGCCGATGCCCATCGCACGGTCCACCCACCGGCTGACGCTGAGCGCTTTCCTGGCGTTCGTCATGCTGTTGTGCGGCGCGCCGACACCGGTGTCGGCGTCTCCGGCCGCGGCAGGCGTGCGTCCGGGCATTGAGATCTTCCTCGATGACGTGCCGGCCGCCTTGCGCGGCAAACGGGTCGGCCTGATCACCAACAACACCGGCATCGACCGGTCAGGCACGTCGGACATCGACCTGATCGCCCAGAACGACGACCTGACACTGGTGGCCCTGCTGGCCCCGGAACACGGTATCCGCGGCACCGCCGAGGCGGGTGTCACGGTCGGTGATGGTGTCGACGCGAAGACTGGCGTGCCGGTCTACTCGCTCTACGGGGCGCAAGGGCACAGCCCGACTCCCGAGATGCTGAAGGATGTGGACGTCCTGGTTTATGACCTTCAGGAGGTCGGCGGGCGCACCTGGACCTACGTGTCGACCATGGCGCTGTCGATGCAGGCCGCGGCGCGGAAGGGCATCCCGTTTGTCGTTCTCGACCGGCCGAATCCGATCAGCGGCGACATCGTGGAAGGAGCCCTGCTGGACCCGGCCTTCGCCTCGTTCATCGGCATGTACCCCATCCCCGCGCGGCACGGCATGACGGTCGGCGAGCTGGCCACCCTGTTCAACCTGCAGCAGGGTATCGGCGCGGACCTGACCGTCGTTCCGGCGCAGGGATGGCGCCGCGGGCAGTGGTTCGACCAAACGGGCCTGCCCTGGGTGAACCCGTCACCTAACCTCCGATCGCTGGCGGCCGTGACGAACTACCCCGGCACGGTCTACTTCGAGGGCACGAATCTCTCGGAGGGCCGCGGCACCGACCGACCCTTCGAGCAGATCGGGGCGCCGTGGCTGGATGCAGCGGCGGTGGTCACGACGATGAACGCAATGGGCCTGCCGGGCATCGCCTTCCAGGCCGTCACCGTCCCGGTCGCCGACACCGCCGCCAAATTTCCCGGACAAAGCATCCCGGCCGTCCGGCTAACTATCACCGATCGGCAGGCATACCGGCCGGTCCGCACGGCGCTGCTGCTCATCGACACGATCCGCAAACAACATCCGGGAGACTTCGCCTGGGGGCCGTCGATCGACGCGCTCACCGGATCAGATCGGGTGCGCCTGGCGATCAACGCCGATCGACTCGCGCCGCTGCTGGCCGATTGGGACCGAGCGGCCGCCCAGTTCCGCGCAAGCCGGGCCGGGTACCTGCTTTACAGCTGAACCGTTACATCGTGTGTGCGTCACATCGCCGGGCTGCTGGCCCCCACCTCAACTACGCACGTCAGGTGGGCACGTCAGACGCGCCGACGAAGCCTCGCCAGGTCGACATGTAGTCGAGGAACGCCGGCCCGAGTCCTTCCGCGGCAAGGGTCTCCCGGGCGACGGGAAGCTCACGCATCGCCGCGGTGGGATCCGCCTGTATCAACAGCGGGAAATCGTGGTTGGTAATCGCCGCACGCCCGATCGCCACGATGTCGGCACCCCGATCCAGTGCGCGCTGCACATCAGGACCCGAGTAGAGGTGGCCGGCGGCAGCCAGGCGAACTGATCCGCGGTCCAGGCCGGTGAACAACTCGAGTAGCGGCCGGGACGCGAACTCCTCCCCCGCTGCGGCCTTGAACACATCCCAGAGCGAGAGGTCGATCAGATCGACCATGCCGGTCGCCACCAATCGTTCGAACGCATCCATCACGTCGGCCGTGGCGAGGCCGAATCGCTCGGGCGAGAGCCGCACCCCCACGTGGAAGTCCGGACGACATCGCCGGCGGATACCCGAGATGATCTCCTCGACGATGCGGAATCGCGCCGCGCGACTCCCGCCGTAGTCATCCGTTCGATCATTGAACTCGGCGCTGAGAAACTCACACAGCAGGTAGTCGTGCGCGCTGTGCAGTTCGACGCCGTCGAATCCCGCCGCGTCGCACCTCACCGCGGCCGCGATGAACGACTCGATGACCTCATGCACCTCGGCCGTCGTTAATCGACGCGCCCCGGCTTTCGCGTCGTCAGCCGGAGCGACGGGAGCCATGCCGATCAGCTCGGCCGGTGCCCGACGTCCCGCGTGATGCAACTGGACGATCGCCACACTTCCCTGCGCGCGAATCCCCGCCGCCAACCGGATGAGGCCCGGGAGGTGGTCGTCGCTGAAGCAACCCAACTGGCCCGGGAAACCCTGACCACGAGGGTCGACGTGGCTCGCACACGTCATGGTCAAACCGAACCCCCCTTCGGCACGCATCGTCAACCACCGCTCCTCGTCATCGGAGAGCGTCCCGTCGGGGTTGCTCTGCAGATTGGTCAGCGGGGACACCATGAATCGGTTCTTCATGGCTGGCCCGTGGATGAAGGTGACAGCGTCGAACGGTGTTGACATGGGTGCTCCTTGTCGAGTCAGGATCGTAGTATCCTCCCGCCATGTCAGGTGCTGCTCGTCACAGGACGCGTGACTCGCAGTGACCGATTCCGGCATCGTGCCTCTGGTTTCCCCGCGCGTTCGGCGGGCGTTCGGATTGTTGGAGCGCCTCGCGCCGGCCATCGGGTCACGGTGGGCCGTCGAGCTGTGGTGTACGCCGCCGGCCGTCGACATGAGTCTGCGAATGCCGCCCGGTGTCGCCGCGGGCGAGCCGGTCGAAGCATTCTGGGATGGGCATCGGATCGCGGGTGAGGCGTGGGGTGACGGGCCGCCGGTCTACCTGGTGCATGGCTGGGGCGGATGCCGGGCGCACCTGGCCGTCTTCGTCAAACCGCTTGTTGCCAAGGGCTATCGGGTCATCGCGTTCGACCTTCCAGGCCACAACGAGTCCGACTCCGGTGCACTGGCGGCCGGTCGGACCACGGTGGTCGAGTGCGCCGAGGCCCTCAGGGCTGTCGTGCAGGAGCACGGGCCGGCGCGAGCGGTCGTGGCCCATTCACGGGGCGCGAAGGCGGCGGCGCTGGCTGCTGTGCGAGGAGCCTCGATTGACCGCATGGTGTTTTTGGCGCCGATGGGCGACTTCGCCCCGTACCTGGATCTGTTCGCCGATCGTCATGGGTTCGGACCGCGGATCCGCGCCGGTCTGCAAGACCGTCTGGACCGCCGACTCGGCACTGCGCTGGTCACCACCGACATCGGCCAGGTCGCCGGCGATCTCAAGGATCCGCTGCCCCTGCTACTGATTCATGACCCCGACGACCCCGACAGCCCCCACGAGACGAGCGAACGGATCGCCGAAGTCTGGCCGGGGGCGACGTTGATCACGACGCGCGGACTCGGACGCCTAGCCCACTACCGGATCTTGCGGCACCGCCCCGCGATCGACGCCAGCCTTCGTTTCATCGACTGATCACCACTGGCGTCTAACGCTGCTGGCCATCGCTCTCGGGCTGCGCGGACTTTCGCCGGCGAGTGAAGAAGTGCATGAAAGCCACCCATAGCGAGGCGCCGATTGCCGCGTTGACAAGCTGTCCGGTGAGGTACCCGCTCGTGATCGACTGCCCGGACACTAGGCGGATGACGATGTTGATGATGATGTAAGCGGCGAAGAACGCCAGCCACCGGAACCACAGACTGGTGCGATATCCGCCCGCTGACCCTGCACTCATGTGTGCCTCCATCTTCGATGCGCCCTGCGCCAAGTTATCCCAGGGGGCGTGCTCGCGTGCGACCTTGCGGACCTCCTGAGGCTAGTCGCTGCCTGATCCGACGATCAGCGGACTATCGCAGCGGCCGTCCGACTCGGACGAAACGACGATCAGTCCAGACGTCGTACTCTTCGGCTTCGGTGAGGCCGGCGAGGTGGCCGCCCCGACCACCGGCACCGGCTGATTCCACGCCAGGGCGACCATCGACGTAGCGTGGTAGGTGTCGCACCAGTAGGAGGATGGATCCATGTCCCGAGCCCAACTCGCCCTCAACGTCAACAACCTCGACGAGGCGATCACGTTCTACTCCAAGCTGTTCAACACCGCACCGGCCAAGGTAAAACCCGGATACGCCAATTTTGCGATCGCCGAACCGCCATTGAAGTTGGTGCTGCTGGAGAACCCGGGCCAGGGCGGCACCATCAACCACCTCGGCGTCGAGGTGGAGTCCAGCGACAAGGTGCACTCTGAGATCGCCCGACTGACCGGCGAGGGCCTGTTCACCGACGAGGAGATCGGCACAACCTGCTGCTTCGCCACTCAGGACAAGGTGTGGGTGACCGGACCCGCCGGCGAGAAGTGGGAGGTCTACACCGTGTTAGCCGACTCGGAGACG
>SYAA01000084.1 GCA_005789055.1 Actinomycetota bacterium | reverse complement strand
GGCGAAACCGTCACCGCCGTTTCCGATCAGTCCGCCGTTACCGCCGTCGCACGCACCGGTGGTGCAGGCACCGCCGTAGGTCGTGTACGAGTAGCCGTTGCCGAGCAGGATGCCCGCATTCGGGTTGTCGGCGGTGCCGTTCCCGACGAAGACCCGCAGCACGCTGCCCGGTCGCCAGGCGGCCGGGGCACCCGGGGCGGACGCCGCCGTCGGTGTCGAGACCGCGACTGGTTCGATTGGTTCGGCAGGCCGGCTACGGCTCGCCGGGGCCGCGATGCGCGATGCGCCGCCCAATTCCCGCCGGGCCGCGGCCAACGCCTTCCACGGCAGGGGCGTTGCCGCCGGGCTGTCACCGGAACCACTCGTGCTGCGCCACCCCGACGGGGCGGTTAGCGGCGAAGCCGTCGCGAGTGCGGGTGAAACCTTCGCCGGTGCGGGGGTGCGCTGCACTGCGGACTGCGGGCTACTCGAGGCGCGGGTAGGCGACGCCGCCGCGCGGGCCGGCGCGCTGCGCTTGGGTTTATTCGGCTGGGCGGCTTCGCCGCTGGGTTTATTCGGCTGGGCGGCTTCGCCGCTGGTCGCACCGGAAGTTTCGGCCTGGGCGGTCGCCGCCTGGCCGAGGGCCACCGCAGAGCAGATGCCCAGCGCCGCCACCGCCACTGCCGTGATGCGACGCTCGTCCAAGGCCTGACGTGCGGGGGCCTTCCGGTTCACGGGCAGTGCAGCCCGGGGGAGTTGTTTGGCCACAGCCCCATGCCCTTTCGGTGTGCCGGTTCTGCCGGACTGGTCCAGTGTAAGCAACGACCTGCGCAATCGGCGGGCAATCGCGGCTAGGTCAGCAACCCTTTCAGGGCCGCCCGGGTGTCGGCGACCTCCTCGGGCGTCGCGCCGAACTCCACCGCAGCGAAATCGGTCACGCCGATCCGCGCGAGTTCGCCGATACGATCCTGCACCTCGCCGGTGCTGCCGATGATGGCGATGTCAGCCGGACCTGCCACGCCCTCGCGATCGAGCATCGCCCGGTAGCTGGGCAGGCCGCCATAGGCGGCGAACGTCTCAGCAGCCCGGGCGACGGCTGAACCCCTGTCGTCGGTGACGCACACCGGCAGGGCTGCGATCACCCGTGGTGCCGGCCGGCCGAACTCCTCGGCCGCCTTGGTGATAGTCGGGATGGTGTGGGCCGCCAGCGTCACCGGGCCGGTGCACCAGGTCAGGGTGCCATCGGCCATGGCGGCGGTGACGCGCAACATCTGTTCGCCGAGTGCGGCGACCACCACGCTGAAACCATCTGATCCTTGTGCGCTGATGCCGGCGTGCACGCGATACATCTCGCCGTCGAAGTTGGCCATTTCGTTGCGTGACAACGGCATCAGCACGCTGAGGTACTCGCGCAGGTGACGTACCGGCTTGTCGTAGCTCAGGCCGAACATGTTCTCGATGACGATCTTGTGGCTCAGGCCGATCCCCAGGGTGAAGCGACCGCCCGATGCGGCCGCCACCGTGTGCGCCTGCTGGGCGATCGCGTGCGGATGGCGCGGGAATGTCGGCACCACCGACGTGCCCAGTTCGATGCGCGGCACCTTCGTGCCCACCACCGCCAACGCGGTCAAGGCGTCGTGGCCGAAAATGTGCGGTGCCCAGTAGGCGTCGAAGCCGTCACTTTCGGCCGCTGCGGCCTCGGCCACCATGTCATCGAGGGTGCCGGCGTTGACCGCGCCACCGAAGATTCCGTGTTTCATGAGCCGAACGCTACAGCCACGATCTGCGGGCCCGGACGACGTTCAGTCCGGAACCGAGTCGCTCTTGTCGGTGCCGGACTGCTCACCGTCGCCAAGGGCGTTGTTCTCGTAGGTCACCTGAATCGACGAGGCATCCGCGGCGCTGCTCCGCCGGTCACTGATCGTCGGTTCGGGCGAGACCGGCGTCGCCGGCGGCACCGGGGCCATCGGCGCCCGGGTCATCGGCGCCCGGGTCGCGGCGAGGGTGGCCGCCTCGGCCGGGCGACGAGTCAGCGGGCGGATCAGTGCGCCGACCCCAGCGACAACGGCGAGGCCGATGGGGATCCACCACCAACCGAAGGCCTTCGTCGCCGGTTCGGCTAGTCCGGCGGCGTCCGATCCTTTGGCTCCCGGCCCGGTCGCGGCGGGCGCGGCCCCTGCGGGTGGGTTCGCCGGGGGTGCGAGAAACCGGATCGGCGCCGCGGGCTTCAGTGCTTTGTCGATGTTGCCGATGATCGAGTAGTTCTCTTCGACGGCCACGGCGCGGACACCGGAACCGGGGGCGAAGTTGATGTTGTTGAGGTTGACCCAGACGATGTTCGGGCTCAGGGCGGACTCGAAGTAGTAGACCTTCGAGGTGGAGTCGGCCACCGAACGCCAGTAGGTGGGCGAAAGATTCGGGTGCTCCGGGTCGCCGACGCCCCACGGCACCGAGACGTTGCGCATAACGCTGAACACCCCCGCCACCGCCTGGCGTTGATCGGTGGTCTGCGGCAGGTTGTTGAGGTAGTACGAGGCGCGCACGAACCGGTCGGCGGACTGGATCGAGCCGGGCAGATCGGTGTTCTTATCGACGTTGTCCCACTTGGCATTGAGTTTGAGTTGCTGGTCATAGGTCGGGCTGTTTGTCATCACCTGGTATTGGCGGCCGTGGTGGATGACCGGCTTGCCGTCGAGGTATTCGATGATCGCCGAGTCACCAGATGCGTCGGTCACCGACAGGTGCACCGTCGGCTTGGCTGCACCGCCCGGTCCGAAGTTGATCGGCACGACGTAGATCGCCGGGTCGGTGAACGCGTCGACGACCTCGTTGACGGTCTTATAGGTGGTCAGCACGTACTGAACCCACGCCGCGAACGACAGGCGGGGCCGATCATCGGCGGGTGCGGGCCCGAAGTCGGACTCGCCGAGGTAGAGCAGGTTGGCCACCAGGCCGGCTTCGTTCATGCCGTCGAAAATCCCGTCGATCGGCCCCTCGGGATCGGTGGTGCCCGCGACGACGATCGCGCCGTACTTGGTTGTCCATTTCAGAGAATTGACTCCGCCTGCGCCGTTCTGCTCCAGACCGCGCGGATAGGCGTAGAGGTGGGAGTGAAACGAATACGGCCAGTCCATCGACCGCCCGGTGATGACCGCGCCGTCCGGCCCCAGCCAAGTCACCCGACTACAGGCGTTCGCCGCCGGCGCCAGCATCACCGACATGAGCACCGCCAGTGCGGCGGCGATTACCCGGTAGCAAGTTTTCACGGTTCTCATCCCTCCGCCGGCGCCGGTTTGTTGGCGAGTTTCCAGTGAAACCAAAATAGTGGAACCACCAGTAGGTAGGCGGTCAAATTGCCCACTAGGCCGACGACGCCGGATCGGTGCTCGCTGGCCCGGTTCTGCTCCTCGAGCAACTCCCTGTCGACCTCCACCGGCTGGGCGCTGTAGGGATCGATATAGGGCGGGCTGGGGTACACCAGGCTCATGACGTTGTCGACCAGGGACAGCGTGGTGAAGATGACCACAACGACGCACACGAAGCAGATTGCGTAGAGGTACAGGGAACGCCACTCGGTCAACTTCGGCATCATCAAAACCTAGCAGCGGACCGCGCCGACCGGCGTGAACCGGTTTAGCCGGCGGCGAGTGCTTCGCGCTGAATAGCCACCCAGGCGATGATCTTGCCGGCGTCCTTGAGCGGGAACATCCGCCAGTTCATGATGAACGGCGTTCCGTCCTTGCGGTAGTTGACCGCGCGGCCTTCGAACCGCCCACCCGACTTGAGGGTCGCGGTGACCCGCTTGATCACCTTCTGGTCGGTACCGGGTCCCTGGAGGATGCGCGGATCCTTGCCGATCACGGCCGCCGGGTCGTGGCCGGTGAGCTTTTTGAAAGCCTTGTTGGCGTAGATGATCCGCCCTCGCTCGGTGGCATCGGTGACGAGTATCGAATCGAAACTATTGTCGGCCAGTAGCTTCAGCAGGGTCAGGCCACCTGTTTGCGAACCGAGCGCGTCAATCAGAGACGAAGCCATGGCATTCTCCTGCCGTTGGTGCCGGCTGCATGGCCGACGGATCCACTGACCCTAACGCGCCCCGGGGGCTCAGCCTGCGGCGCATCCGGGCAGGAACAGCGCGGGGGGAATCGTCGCGTCGGCGGGGGCGGTAGTGGTGGTGGGACTGGTGCCGCAGACCTTCGCCTTGTCCTGCACCACCCAGAATTGGCCCTGCTGCTCGAAGACGAACGATGTCGGGGCACCCATGTCGGGATTGTCTTTGCTGGCCAGCAGGCCTGCGGTCACCGCCCAACCGTCGGAGCACGACAGGTCGTCGACGGTGTAGACGTTGCCCGGTCCCAGGGCCTGCGCGGCCGCAGTCGCGGGCCCGGCGAGGGCCTCGGTGGTGCACTCGGTCATGCCCCCGACCATCGTGGTCGAACTCGCGGGTTCGGTGCCGCCAGCGCTGCACGCCGTCAACCCGGCCGCGGCGGCCACTACAGCGGCTAGGCGGTGTGCTCGTCTCATCTGTGTCCTCCTGGTCGGCGGCCCAACACTAGCCGGGCCACGCCGACCTTCCCACCGCTGTGTTCCGCCGACGGCCGACCGACGCGGGCCAAGATGGATATCGTCCCTGTGTGGGTTTGTTAGACGGTGTGGGTTCGTTCGACGTGACCGAGGTCGGCATCGCTGCGCTTCGCGCGGCCCTCGAGGACGGTCGAGTAACCAGTGTCGGACTTGTCGAGGCCTACCTGCGTCGGATCGAGGCCTATGACCGTGACGGGCCGATGCTGAATTCGGTGATCGTGTCGAACCCCGACGCTTTGACCGAGGCGGCAGCCTCAGACCAGCGTCGCGGCCGGGGTGAACTCCTCGGTCCACTGGACGGCATCCCCTACACCGCGAAGGACAGTTACCTCGCGAAGGGCCTGACCGCGGCGGCAGGGTCGCATGCCTTCGCGAACCTCGTTGCACGGACCGACGCCTTTGCGATCGAGCGTCTGCGCGGCGGCGGCGCGATACTGATCGGCCTGACGAACATGCCGCCGATGGCCAACGGCGGCATGCAGCGCGGACTCTACGGACGAGCCGAAAGTCCCTACAGCGCAGACTATTTGACCTCAGCTTTCGGATCAGGCTCGTCCAACGGCTCCGGTACCGCCACAGCGGCGAGCTTCGCCGCGTTCGGCATGGGGGAGGAGACCTGGTCCAGCGGTCGGGCCCCGGCCACCAACAACGCCCTGTGCGCCTACACCCCGTCGCGCGGAGTGATCTCGGTGCGCGGCAACTGGCCCCTGGTGCCCACGATGGATGTCGTGGTTCCGCACACCCGCACCATGGCCGACATGTTCGAAGTTCTCGATGTTCTGGTTGCCGATGATGCGAATCCGCGCGGCGATCTGTGGCGCCTGCAACCGTGGGTGAAGATCCCGCGGGCCTCATCGGTGCGGCCGCGGTCCTACTCGGGGTTGCTGCCCGCCGGTCGCGAGGCGGCGCGCAACAGCCTGGCCGGCAAGCGTTTCGGGGTGCCGCGGATGTATGTCAACGCCGACGCCGAGGCCGGCGTGGGTCAGGATTTGGGCATCGGCGGACCGACCGGTCGGCGCATCGAGACCCGTCAGTCCGTCATCGATCTGTTTCAGGCCGCGGGGGCAGAACTGACCGCCGCCGGGGCCGAGGTCGTCCTCGTCGATTTTCCGGTGGTGTCCAACTACGAGAAGGACCGCGACGGCGTGCCGTCGATCAAGACGCGCGGCCTGGTGCGTCCGGAGTTCCTGGACCGGGAGATTCTCGATTTGTCCGCCTGGGCCTGGGACGACTTCCTGCGCGCCAACGCAGACCCGAACCTGCCCAACCTCGCCGCAGTCGATGGCAACCTGATCTGGGTCAACGATCCCGGTGCACTTCCCGATCGGGTGGAGGG
>SYAA01000083.1 GCA_005789055.1 Actinomycetota bacterium | reverse complement strand
CGGATCTGGGTCGATTCGGCCGCTTTTGACCCAGATCCCGTCGCGTCCGGGCAGGGCATGATCGCTCTGGTGGAGTACGGCGTGAGCCTCGTCGCCGAGAAACGACGCCACCCCGGCGATGATGTGATCTCCCACCTGTGCAACGTGGACGATCTCGCTGATGTCGAGATCGCCGTATTGGCTGTGAGCCTGTTGTTCGCCGGTTACGAGACCACCGTTGCCCAAATCTGGCTACAGACAGTGCAGTTGCTGAGCGACCCAAGCAAATGGCTGATGCTGCTCGATGACGCATCGCTGATTCCGAAGGCAACGGAGGAGTTGATGAGGGCTTCGATGGTCGGTGGGGTCGGCATTCCGCGCTACGCACGCGACGCGATCGACATCGGTGGCGTCACTATTGCTGACGGCGATCTAGTCCTACTGGATCCCGGTTCGGCGAATAACGATCCGGCGTTCTTCACAGATCCTGATGTCGTTGATTTCACTCGTACGGGACCGCAACCGCTGTCCTTCGGGTACGGCGGGCGGTATTGCCTGGGAGCGCCCCTGGCCCGGATGGAATTGAATTCCGTTTTCTCCCAGATGATCCCGCGCTTTCCGGATATGCGGCTTGCGGCAGACGCGGCAACGCTGAGCATCAACACCGAGGCGCTAGGTTCGGGCCTGGTCGCGCTACCGGTCAGCTGGGGCGATGGGTGACGCCGAGGAACAGCCGAGCGCGGTCAGCCGAATCGGCTGGGCTGTATTGGCCCTACTGATAATCGGCCTGGCAATCGGTGCCGTGGCCATCGTGGCCGACGATCAGCCGTCTGCGGGTAGTCCGATGACGCCGGAGATCGTCGGCGGCGGCGGTCCGGTGCCGGAGAAACCGGCGGTGACAAAATCTGTCACACCGCAACCGGTCGAGTCACTCAGCGTCGCCGGAGTTGGGAACAACAGGACACTCGCGTGCGGCGACAAAGCCGTCAGCGTCAGTGGCGTGGACAACACCGTGGTCATCACCGGCCGCTGCACCCGCGTCGATATCTCCGGCATCCAGAACACGGTGACCATCGACGAGGCCGGCGTGATCGACGTCTCCGGTATGAACAACAAGGTGATGTTCCATTCCGGCTCACCGAAACTCAACGAGTCGGGGATCGACAACACCGTTAAGCGAGGCTGACGGCAGTTCAACCAGTGGGCCGTACCGCGTGACCGAGGGTAAGCACGTGGGCCGGTGACACCGGCATGCGTTCGGGAAGCCGGACCATGAGCATCCCGTCATCGACCTGCCAGTCCACCGGTTCATCGAGTCCCAGGACCCGAACGGTATCGACGCCGGTCGCATCAACGCCACGAATGCCGAACTCACGCTCGGACAGGTCGAGGAGGATAGCGTTGACTGCGCCGTCGCACTGGGTGAATCGAACCGCGGTGCCGGTGGTGGTGGTGGCCTCGGCGATGTCCCATGGCCGGGTGCGGTAGACGGCCTTCCCGTTGACCCTCATCCACGCACCCAGTCCCCGAAGGGGCGCCAGCTGCTCAACGGGAATCACTCCGCGTTCATCGGGTCCGATTCCAATCAGCAGGTTTCCGTTTTTCGAGACGATATCGGCGAACGAACGGACTAACTCAGTGGCTGTGACAATGTCCTGGGGTCGCTCATTGCGATTCGCGCCGAAGGAGTGTCCGACACCACGGGTTGATTCCCACTTCTTGTCCTGGATCTCGGAGAACTGTGCGTACTCCGGCGTCCGAATGTCGTAGTGATGATTGGCTGGGAAGGTCAGCGACTTGTAGCTGTCCGGAATGAAGGCCCAGAAGCGTTGTATCGCAACACCTCCCAGTCGGGCCAGGGCATCATTGACCATTCCGCGATGCTGCGTCGGCTCGATCCATCGGTCGTTGATGACACCATCGGGCACGGTGTTGTAGTACTCGGCGAACAATGCCGGCAGGTCACCGCCGACCGGCCAGCAGATGTCATTCCACAACACCGACGGCTGGTAACGGCTGATCAACTCGCGCACATGGGCGTCGGCATAGCCGACGTAGTCATTCGTGTGCGGCACTGCCAGAAAGCTATCGGCGGGGTTGCGCAACAGCGCGTCGTTGTAGGGCCAGTCATAGCCGCCGGAGTAGTACAGGCCCATCCGCATCCCGGCGTCCAGCACTGCGTGGCGCAGATCGGCGACGATATCGCGGCGGGATTGGTAGCGGCCTTTGCGCGGATGCTCGAGTTCAGTGGGCCACAGACAGAACCCGTCATGGTGCTTGGTCGTTAGCACCACGTAGCCGGCGCCGGCATCGCGACAGATGGCGGCGATCGCGTCCATGTCCGCGGCGGCGGTGCCGGTGTCGAAGCTCGCGACGAAGTCGTCATAGGTGGCATCGGGGCCGTAGGTGTCGCGTTGGTGCTGCCAGGTGGGGCTGCCCTCCAATCGGCTGCTGTTGAGGTACCACTCGGCGTAGGGGTTGTCCCGCAGCATCGCCGTAGGGCCGGCTTCTTTGAGCAATTGCTGGATATCGGGCACCTGGGGCGCCCAGCCGGGAACCGAGTACAGGCCCCAGTGCAGAAAGATCCCGAGTTTGGCGTCGTCGTACCACTGCGGAAGCGAATGAGTGGCCACGGACTCCCACGTGGGGTCGTACATCCAGTGAAGGCTATCTGCCCCCAGTCGGTGCCCCCAGTCGGTGCCCCCAGTCGGTGCCCCCAGTGGGACTCGAACCCACACTGGGCGGATTTTAAGTCCGCTGCCTCTGCCAATTGGGCTATGGGGGCGCGCCAATGCTTCAGGAACCGTACCCGTCACGAACTGCGGCACCGACACCGCTGGAAGTGTGGTGCTCAACGGCCGACCGCAACTATGGTGAGCACAGGCCCCTGCAGGGTCGGCAAAGGAGACTGACATGGGTATTCCCGAGACCAAGCGCACCGGTGGCTGCACCTGCCGCTGCAACGTCTGCAAAACCAGCGTGCATTGCCGCAACGTCGGAAACGGGTGCAGAGTCAAACTCTAGGCACCCAGCAGCGACCACCCATCCCGCCGACCGCCACCATGGCGTCGGTCAGGGAATCGACAGTGCGATCCCGTCGAGGATGTCGTGCTCGCTGACGACGAGTTCATCAATCCCGGCCCGTTCGCTCATCGCCGCTGCCAGTTCCTGGACAACGATCGCACCGCCGCCGATCACATCCACCCTGCCGGCATGCATCGGCCCCAGAGCCGCGCGCTCTGCGCGGGTCATGCCGATCAACTGATCGCACACCGCCAACATGGCGCCGAACCCTATCCGCGACAGATGGATGGCCTCTGGGTCGTAGGTATCCATCCCCCGGGCCAGTGCCGCGATCGTCGTGAAGGTGCCAGCGACCCCCACCCAGGTCTTGGCCTGTTCCACCGGGACGACGCGCAGTGCCTCGGAAAGACGATCCCGGACCACATCGCGAGCTTCGGCCACCTCGATGGCGGTCGGCGGATCAGAGTGCAGGCAACGCTCAGTCATCCGCACGCAACCGATATCAGCCGAATAGCTCGCCTGCACGCCATGGGCATCGCCGAATACCACTTCAGTGGATCCGCCACCAAGATCGACGACGACGAATGGTGCTGCAGCAGGATCTAATTCGCCGACCGCGCCATTGAAAGACAGTTCGGCCTCCTGCGATCCGGTAATGACCTCAGCGATCGCACCGGGTACCACATCGCCTAACACGCCGGCTGTCATCGCAAAGAACTCATCACGGTTTGCCGCGTCGCGGGTGGCCGAGGTCGCCACCATTCGCAGTTTGCGCACACCGTGTTCACGAAGTAGCACCGCGTAATCCACCAGCGCAGCTTCGGTGCGTGCCAACGCTTCGGCAGCGAACCTTCCGGTGGCATCGACACCCTCGCCGAGCCGGACTATCCGCATTTCGCGATGGACGTCCCGTAGTCGGCGATCAACCCGGTCCGCGATCAGCAACCGGATCGAGTTAGTTCCGCAGTCGATCGCCGCCACGGCGTTCGTCTCGGTTGTCACGTCCACTCTCCCACTACGAGGATCCCGGCCATTGCGGGCTCGCTGGCCAGCATCGCCAGTGCCTGATCTCCCAGCGGGTTGACCCCCCGGCCCTTGGCCAGCGCATGGGCCATCACCACGTGCAGACACTTCACCCGGTCGGGCATGCCACCGCCGGAGAAAGTGGTGCCTAGTGACTCAACCGCGTCCCGCTCGGCCAGGTATGACTCGTGGGCCCGTCGATAAGCTCCGGCCAATTCCGGGTCATCCCGCAGCGCAGCCGTCATCGTCCGCATCACGCCCTCGGACTCTAATCGGCTCGCCGCAGCTGTCAGCGCCGGATGGGTCAGGTAGTACAGCGTCGGGAACGGCGTGCCATCGTCGAGTCGCGGCGCCGTCTTCACCACACCCGGTTCCCCGTTCGGACATCGATAGGCGATCTCGAGCACGCCGCGCGGCTCCCGACCGAGCTGGCGGGCCACCGCGTCGAGATCAGCGTGGTCAACCACCGGGGGCGAGTGCGGGCGGCAATCCCGGCGCCGGGGGAGGCTCCGGCCCGACGGAGGACGGCGCGACGGGCGGCGGCGGGCCATGCGGAGCATCGGCGATGGTGTGCCACAGCGACGTGTACCACGGATCACCGCTTTGGGCAGCGCCTGCCCGGGGGCCTTCGGGTGTGGGCGCCGCCGCCGACTGTGGCAGTTGTACCTGGTACGGGATCTCTCCGGGCATGACGAATCCCAGCCGCTCGCGGGCCTGAGCTGCGATGTATACCGGGTCGGCGAGTCGGGCCTTCTGACCCTCCAAGTCGGCGATCTGCTCGCGGAGCGCGGACTCGCTGGCGGCCAGCTGTTTCATCTCGGTGCGCTGTGCGAAATACGTACGTACCGGCCCCGCGATGGTCAGGGTCAGGACGCACACCATGGCCGCAAGAATGGCAGCTCGGCGCGCGGTGAACCCGAGCCGTTGCTCGCGCTGCTGCTCAATCGACGCCGCGATCACGCGTCGGATCGGAGCGGTCAGGTCGTGACCCACCGACTCCGCCTGCGCCCGCAGGCCGGTCGAACGCGCACCCCGGGCG
>SYAA01000082.1 GCA_005789055.1 Actinomycetota bacterium | reverse complement strand
GGCCCCCCGGGCAGCGCTGGCCTCGCCGATCTCCGACGTTTCCGGCACGATCCGGTCGCGAACGGCCAGTTTCATCCAGCGTGTCACCACGCCCGGGGCGATCTCGAGGTCCACGGTGTCCTCGCCGATCCCGGCGATCGTGGCCTGCAGTCCGGACGTCGTATGGACCCGGTCCCCCACCCGTAGCGATTCCTGCAGGTCGATGGTGGCCTGCATGGCCTTACGCTGGCGGCGCGAGGCGAAGAACAAAAACGCCCCCATGATGATGATCAGGGGCAGGAAGCTGAGCAGTTCCATGGCGGCACATGTCTTTCGTCTCGGGGTGCAGATCGTCGATGCGGGACCGTAGTGACCAGTCCTCGACTGATCAGTGTGCCAGTCGCCGGGTCCTATGGTGAACCGGTGGACCTCATCGAGACGTTGCGAACCACCGGCGCCGTGCGCGAGTTCACCGCTCAACCGGTCCCCGACGAGGTGGTGGCGCGGGTGCTGGATTCCGCGCGGTTCGCCCCCAGTGGGGCCAACGCCCAGGCCTGGCATGTCGTGCTGGTCAAGGATCCCGACATCCGTCGACGCCTTCGCGACCTCTATCTGCCCGGTTGGCGCGACTACCTGGCGATGGGTGCCGCCGGCCTGCGGCCGTGGGCACCGGGCAACGACCGCGGGGCTGAGACCGCGGCGGTGGCATCGGCTCCCGAGGCGGTGCTCGCCGCAGCACAGCAGGGTTTCGCCGCCCACCTCAACGAGGTTCCGGTACTGCTGGTCGTCTTCGCCGATCTGGCGGCGCTGGCCGCCGTCGACCGCGATTCGGACCGGTACTCCTTCGCCGGCGGGGCGTCTGTCTATCCGTTCGCGTGGAGCATCCTGCTCGCGGCCCGAGCCGAGGGCCTCGGCGGCGTTCTCACGACGATGCTGATCCGCGAGGAGACGGCGGTCAAACATCTGCTCGGTGCCCCGGACCAACTGGCACTAGCGGGTGCAATCGCACTGGGCCATCCGCAACGCCCGGCGCGACGACTGCGCCGACGGCCCGTCGCGGCCTTCGCTTCGGTTGACCGCATCGACGGGCCACAGTTGCCGATCGGAGCCATCGCCGGGGCGGGAAATCCAAGGTAAGCTGCGGCTATCCGTTTCGATCCCCTCTTCTTTTCGGGGAAGGCCAGGAGAACAACCGTGAGCATCATGGAACTCAACTCCGTCGATCACAGCCCCGTCGAGCAGAGCCGCAAACTCGCCACTGCGATCCCCGGACCACTGTCCACCGAACTGGGCAAGCGCCGAGTGGCCGCGGTGTCCAGCGCGGTCGGGGTCACCATGCCGGTATTCGCCGCGCGGGCCGGCGGCGGCATCCTTGAGGACGTCGACGGCAACCGGTTCATCGACCTGGGTTCGGGGATCGCGGTGACGACGATCGGCAACTCCTCGCCGCGGGTGGTCGATGCGGTGCGCGAACAAGTCGCCGACTTCACCCATACCTGTTTCATGGTCACGCCGTACGAGGAATACGTGGCTGTCGCCGAACATCTCAACCGGCTCACGCCCGGCTCCTTCCCCAAACGCACAGCGCTGTTCAACTCCGGTGCCGAGGCGGTGGAGAACGCGGTCAAGATCGCCCGGATCTACACCGGCCGCACCGCCGTCGTGGCCTTCGATCACGCCTACCACGGCCGCACCAACCTCACCATGGGTCTGACCGCCAAGGCGATGCCGTACAAGAGCGGCTTCGGGCCGTTCGCGCCGGAGATCTACCGGGCGCCGATGTCCTACCCGTACCGCGACGGACTGATCGACAAGGAATGGGCCACCGACGGCGAACTGGCCGCGCAGCGCGCACTGACTGTGATCGACAAGCAGGTCGGCGCGGCCAACCTGGCGGCGATCATTATCGAACCGGTCCAGGGCGAAGGTGGTTTCATCGTGCCCGCCCCCGGCTTCCTGCCGGCGCTGCGTGCCTGGTGCACTGCCAACGACGTGGTGTTCATCGCCGATGAGGTGCAGAGCGGGTTCGCTCGCACCGGAGCGATGTTCGCCTGCGAGGACGAGGGAATCGAGCCCGACCTGATCATCACCGCCAAGGGCATCGCCGACGGACTTCCGCTGTCCGGCGTGACCGGGCGCGCTGAGATCATGGATGCCCCACACGTCAGTGGCGTGGGCGGCACCTACGGCGGCAACCCGCTGGCGTGCGCGGCGGCACTGGCCACAATCGAGACCATCGAGCTCGATGGGTTATTGCAACGCGCCAAGGACATCGAACGGCTGATGAAGGACAGACTCGGCCGGATGCAAGCCGACGACGACCGGATCGGCGACGTCCGGGGCCGCGGCGCCATGATCGCCGTCGAATTGGTGAAAGCCGGTTCAAGCGAACCGGATCCGGAGTTGACCAAGCAACTGTGCTCCAGGGCGCACGCGCAAGGCGTGATCGTGCTCAGCTGCGGCACATTCGGCAACGTGCTGCGTTTCCTGCCGCCGCTGAGCATCAGTGATGAGTTGTTGACCGAGGGACTTGACGTTCTGGCGGAGATCCTCGCCGATATCTGAGGGCGGCCCCAGCCCCGCTAATCGAACAGCGGTGGCTGGCCGAACCCGCCCGCCCCTGGCGGCGGGGTCATCCCCAGATGGGTCCAGGCTTGCGGGGTAGCCACCCGACCCCGTGGTGTGCGCGCGATCATCCCGGCGCGCACCAGAAACGGCTCGCATACCTCTTCCACCGTGGCGGCTTCTTCACCCACCGCCACCGCGAGCGTCGACACCCCGACCGGGCCGCCGCCGAAGCTTCGGGTCAGCACCGAGAGCACCGCCCGGTCGAGTCGGTCCAATCCGAGTTCGTCGACGTCATAGACCGCCAGCGCAGCCTTAGCGATATCGCGGTTAATCACACCATCGGCGCGGACTTCGGCGTAGTCGCGCACGCGCCGCAGCAACCGGTTGGCGATCCGCGGCGTACCCCGGGAACGGCGGGCAATCTCCGCGCCGGCCTCGGCATCGAGTTCGATGCCCAGGATGCCGGCCGAGCGGGTCAGCACGCGATCTAACTCGGCCGGTTCGTAGAAATCCATATGCGCGGTGAAGCCGAAGCGATCCCGGAGCGGCCCGGTCAGCGCACCCGAGCGGGTGGTGGCGCCGACGAGTGTGAACGGAGCGACCTCCAACGGAATCGACGTCGCGCCGGGTCCTTTGCCCACCACCACGTCAACGCGGAAGTCCTCCATGGCCAGGTACAGCATCTCCTCGGCAGGTCGGGCGATGCGATGGATCTCGTCGATAAACAACACGTCGCCTTCGACGAGGTTGGACAGCATCGCCGCCAGGTCGCCCGCCCGCTCCAGCGCAGGGCCGGAAGTGACTCGCAACGCCGAGCCCAGTTCGGTGGCGATGATCATTGCCAGCGAGGTCTTGCCCAGGCCCGGTGGCCCCGAAAGCAGAATGTGGTCCGGCGTGCTGCCGCGGTTCTTGGCGCCCTCGAGCACCAACTGCAGTTGTTCGCGAACTCGCGGCTGGCCGATGAACTCGTTCAGCGATCGCGGCCGCAGGCTGGCGTCAACATCGCCCTCGCCGACGGTCAGCGCCGCGGAGACATCACGCTCAGCTGTCTCTGTCGCGTCGTCGTCCTCGAAGCGGCCCATGTCAGCTACTCACGTGGTCTTGCCCAGGAAGGACAGCGCCGCACGTAACGCACCGGACGTGGTGGCGTCCGGTGAGTCGGCGAGCACTCTGTCACAGGCATCCTCGGCTTGCTTTGGCGCAAAGCCAAGTCCCACAAGGGCTTCCACCACCGGCACCCGAACCGCGTGCCCGACTGCACTTGACGTACCACCGCCGCTCGGCAAGGCGCCGATCTTGTCGCGCAGTTCCAACACCAGACGTTCGGCGCCGCGCTTGCCGATACCGGGCACCCGGGTCAGAGCCGCGACATCGCCGTCGGCCAATGCCCGGCGCAATGCGTTGGCGTCGTAGACCGCCAGTGTCGCCAAAGCAATCTTTGGTCCGACACCGGAAACACCCAGCAGCGTCAGGAACAGATCACGGGCCTCGCCATCGGAGAACCCGTAGAGCGTCATCGAGTCCTCACGCACGATCATCGCGGTGACCAGGCGCGCATCGGCACCCCGCTTGAGGGTCGCCAGCGTCGATGGCGTGCACATCACCTTGTAACCGACGCCGGCCGCGTCGATGACGGCGTGGTCGAGGGCGATCTCGAGCACCTCGCCGCGGACCCCCGCGATCACGGCACCCTCCGCACCGCACGAGCCGGGGCCGCTTTCAGTCGGGCCCGGTAAGCCCGTTGCTGCTCGGCAGCCATCGCCTCGGCCTGCGCCATCCGGGCGATCATTGGCGCTCGCCAGCAGTGACAGATCGCCAGCGCCAACGCGTCGGCGGCGTCGGCCGGTGTGGGCTTCTGCTGCAGCTTCAGAATCCGCGTGACCATCTCAGTGACCTGCGCCTTGTCGGCGCGGCCGTTGCCGGTCACGGCCGCCTTGACCTCACTGGGGGTGTGGAAGTGCACGTCGATGCCGCGCCGGGCGGCGGCCAGCGCGATCACTCCGGCGGCCTGGGCGGTGCCCATGGCCGTGTTGGCGTTCTGGTTGGCGAACACCCGCTCGACGGCGATCACGTCGGGGACGTGAGTATCCATCCAATGCTCGACCACATCGCTGATCGACAGCAGCCGCACCTGCAGCGGGTCACCTGCAGGCGTGCGGACGACGTCGACGTCCAGTGCCGTCACCTGCCGGCCGCCGCGGCCCTCGATCACCGACAGACCGCAGCGGGTCAGTCCGGGGTCGACTCCCATCACCCGCACGGAACGCCTTTCGTCTACGAACAGTTGTTCGAGAGCTTAGCGGCTGGGGGTGACGGACCACGCGAAAGACACGCCCGGCCCACTCCGGCGAGCGTGCGCGGTTGCCCCGCCCGCCACGGCGTGTCGCCGTGCCGACACGCACGCTCGCGGGACGTAGCGTCAGTCCTCGTCGAGTTGGGCGGCGACGTCGTCGGGAATGTCGATGTTGGTGTAGACGTCCTGCACGTCGTCGCTGTCTTCCAGCGCGTCGATGAGCTTGAGCACCTTGCGGGCGGTATCCAGGTCGACCTCCACGCTCATCGACGGCTGGAAACTGGCGTCGGCGGAGTCATAGTCGATGCCGGCATCCTGCAACGCGGTGCGCACCTCGACCAGGTCACCGGGCTCGCAGATGACTTCGAAGCTCTCCCCGAGATCATTGACCTCCTCCGCGCCGGCCTCCAGAACGGCGAGCAGGACGTCGTCCTCGGTCAGAGAGTTCTTCTCGAGGACGATCACGCCCTTGCGGGAGAACAGGTAGGCCACCGATCCGGGATCGGCCATATTGCCGCCATTGCGGGTCATTGCCACCCGGACTTCGCCGGCCGCCCGGTTGCGGTTGTCGGTCAGGCATTCGATGAGCACCGCCACGCCATTGGGGCCGTAGCCCTCGTAGGTGATGTTCTGCCAGTCGGCGCCACCGGCTTCCTCACCGGCGCCACGCTTGCGAGCCCGCTCAATGTTGTCATTGGGCCCCGAGGTCTTCTTGGCCGTCTGGATGGCGTCCCACACGCGGCCGGGCGATGCGGGCATGTCGAAGTCCTTCACGCCGAGCGGGCGCAGCGCATCGAGCACGGCGTTGATGACGGCCGGTGGCGAGCCGATGGCACCGGCCTCGCCGCAGCCCTT
>SYAA01000081.1 GCA_005789055.1 Actinomycetota bacterium | reverse complement strand
CCCGTCGCGACGTAACCGGGCGCGACCACGTTGACGGTCACCCCGGCACCGACCACCTCCAGTGCCAGCGCTCGGGAGAACCCCACCAGGCCCGCTTTGGCGGCGGTGTAGGTGGATTGTCCGGGCATCGCGTTGACGGTGCCTGTCGTCGATCCGATCGAGACGATGCGGCCGTAACCGGCGGCGGCGAGCACCGGTACCGCGGCCCGGCACATCAGAAACGCGGTGGTCAAATTCCGCGCAACCGCCCTGTCCCAGTTCGCCAGCGACATCGAGGCGACGTCGTCGTCGGTGTCGAATCCGGACGACACCGATGCCATGCCGGCGTTGTTGACCACGATGTCCAACCGGCCCCAGCGGCTCACTGCGGCCTGCACCAACTCCTCGGCGCAACCCTCGATGGTCAGATCGCCCACCACGCCGACGGCCGCGTCGCCCAGTTCGGCGGCCCGGTCATGGATGCGGTCGGACGTGGCGCCCAACACCACCCGCGCACCTTCGTCGACGAGTTGGCGGGCCACCGCGGCGCCGATGCCGTTCCCCGCCCCGGCGCCGGTGACGATCGCCACCCGGTCGCTGAATCGGGCCATCGTGACAGACCGAACCGCTACAGGCCGAACTCGGTGTGCAGGTTGTCGATGCCGGCCCGAATCGCATCGAGGGTTTCCTGGCGGGCCCGCATCTTGCAGGCGTAGTGGGCTTTGGCGTGCAGTGTGGTGGCGAAGTCCTTGCCCGCCTCCACGCCGCGCGCGAGCACCATGTCGCCCATGGCGATCTCGTCGACCCAACCGCCGGCCAGTGCGGTGTCCCCGAAGAAGGTCCGGGCCAGTCCGACCGCCTGCTGATAGGCCGACCGGGTCAGCCGCAGCTTCATGATCTCCAGCGCCGGGTACGGCAACACCATCCCGATTGCCACCTCGTTGGCCACAAAGTTGTAGCCCGGGGCGGCGATCCGGTGATCGGTGCTGCACGCCAGGAACGAGCCCATCGCGATCGCATGCCCGGTGCAGGCCGCGACCACCGGTTTGGGGAAGGACAGCAGCCGGTGCGACAGCGTGAAACCGGCGGCGAGCATCTCGATCGAGGCCGCGACGTCTCCGGACCGGAACACCTTGAGATCAAACCCGCCGCTGAACACCCGATCGTTGCCGGCGATCACCACCGCACCGGCGTCGTCGGCCTCGGCAGAGTCCAGAGCTGTGTTGATCTCGCTGAGCATGGCCGGTCCGAGTGCGTTGACCTTGCCGTCGTCCATCGTGATCACCGCAACCGACTCATCCCGGCGATAGCTGACGCTCATGGGTGCTCCTTGCATTCGTATGGTGGTCTTGAGATTACCGACGAGGGTTCAGCCGCCCATCAGCGAGCGCCACTGTTCGAGGTTGGACGCCCGGTAGACATAGTTGTCCCTCTTGACATCGGAGAGGCTGGCGCTGGGTTCGGTGGAGTACCAGTGGCCCGGGAACACCACCGGATCGCCGGACAGTCTGGCCAACTGCTGCAGGCTGCGGAACATCTCATCGACGTCGCCGCCGGGGAAGTCGGTGCGTCCGCACCCGTCGAGGAACAGGGTGTCGCCGGCAACCAGGCGACCGTCGAGCAGGAAGCACTGGCTGCCCGGCGTGTGGCCCGGGGTGTGCAGCAGTTCGATGTCGATGGCCCCGACACTGACCGTGTCCCCATGATGATGTTCGGTGAGATCGCTCATCGGGATTCCGGTGATCTGCGAAACCCACTGTGCTTCATGGGTATTGACGTGAACCGGGACGCTGACCCGTTCCAGCAACTCGGCCAGGCCTTTGAGTTCGAAGCCCATCATCGACCCGCCGATATGGTCGGGATGATGGTGGGTGACCAACACCCCCGACAGTGTCATGCCGTCAGCGGCGAGGGTGTCGAGTAGGTCGCCGGCGGCGTAGGCCGGGTCGACGATGACCGCCTCGGACGATTCCCGGTCACCGATGAGGTAGGCGAAATTGCGCATCTGCTCGGCGATGGGATCGCCGGCGGCGAAGTCACGGCCGGAGAGCAGTTGTCGGAAGTAGAGACGGTCGTCGGATGCCATGGCCTAAACCCTAGAGCCTGACGGCTCTCGGCGGAATCCTGTTTCCCCACAATCACTTTGCTGCCGAAAACAAGTGCTGCGCCCAACCTGCAATGAAGGCGTAATCAGATGTTTATCTGCTTTGCCACCGCTTCGGTTCGGTGCCATCATGGGTTCAACGCTGAACATCTTCAGGAGGAAATGGTGAGTGTCTCACTTCGCTCGACGCTGATCTCTGGTGCCGCATTCGCAACCGCCGGTGTCATGGCTCTGAGCCCCAATATCGTTGCGCCGCCGGTGATTACGCTGGCGCAACCGGTGGTGGAGCTGCCGACGGTTCATGTCGCGGAAATCGCCCTGACGGGTTTTACGCTCGACCTCTATAGCGCACTGAACGGCTGGGCGGCGTTCGGCGTGCAGGTGCTCCAGGATCTCTTCTTCTGGAATCCGGACATCGCCGCCGGCATCGGCAACTTTTATACGGCGCTCGAACGGGTCGTCACCGCGGTGGTGACGACCATCGACGGCCTGGTGGGGGCGCCGACCGATTTTCTGGGGACGCTGACCACCATCGTCAACACCCTGTTGCCCGCGTTCGGCCTTGGAGTGCCGACGCTGGCCGCGGTCGGCACGTCGGCGGCGTCGGTGACCGCCGCGCGCACCGCGGACGGCCCGCGCGCGTCCGCGTCGTCACAACTGCCCGAGCCGGTCGCGGTCGAACTCCCGGCCGTGGTCGAAGAGGCGCCCAGGATCATCTGCTGCTCGCCGCAACCGGAGGTGACCGCGGAGTTGTCCGCCGCCGAGGCACCGGTCCCCGCTGTCGCCGAGGTGCCGGCCGAGGTTCCGGCTGTCGCCGAGGTGCCGGCCGAAGTCGCGACGCCCGCGGTCGCTGATGCTGCGTCGCCGGCCCGGGCGGTCCGGTCCGCAGCGCGCGCAGCGGTCACGGCGAGCACCGCTGGGGTCGATTCCGCTGGGGTCTATTCCGCTGGGGTCGATTCGCCTGGGGTCGATTCGCCCGGGGTCGATTCGTCCGGGGTCGATTCCGTAGGCCCGAGCAGCGCCGGGGCGGTTCGCACGCCCGCCCGGGCCACCCGCGGTACGGCGGATCGGGCCACCTCCGCGGCCCGCGCCTCGGTAACGGCGGCCGCCGACGCAGCGAACTAACCGGTACCGGGTACGCGGACGCGCGGCCCGACTACAGGTTGAGGAGTAGATGGTGAGCATTTCGATGCGGTCGATG